>CAUPYN010000011.1:0-21162 GCA_963515575.1 uncultured Campylobacter sp. | reverse complement strand
CCTCTTCGTCGCTAAATTTCACTACTTCGTCGAAATACTGCTTTTTAACGTCGTCTTTTACGTTTATCAAATAAGTATAGTCCTCGGTGAGTTTAAATTTTAAAACCGCCTTATAAACCTCTTTTGATTTCTCGTCACCAAGAAGATTATAAAGCGTAACTATGCGAGAAATTTCGGGCGTCGTAAAGACGTGGTTTAGTTCGTTGATGTCATACATCGCAAATTCGGTAGCCTTTTTATTTAGCACGCTCTGGGATAATAAATTTTTACCCAAGCATCTCATACTATAATAATGCTTAAATCCGTTGTAGTAAAGGAAAAAGGGCATATATAAAAAAGACTCGCTATTTATAAAAACGACGGTATTTGCAGGATCTGCGTAAAATTCATCTTTGGATATAAATTTAGCCTTGTCTTTATATTTATCATACTTTTGCAAGTCTAGATAATCGTAGTCTTTGCAGTTTGCAAATATCCCCTCGCCGCTATCCCTTTCGGCTACCCAGTCGTATACGCCGTAAATATCTACGCCGTAGGTTAGTTTTAAAAATTTAGGCAATACTTTTAGATAATAGCCAGTGCCTAAAATAATTAACTTTTTATCTTTACAAAGCGTCTTAAACCGCTCTATCTTTTCTTGTTCGTAGATATGGTTAAATTCGCCCTCTTGCGTGGCAAAAAGCGCGTCTACGAGCTCTTTAAAATCGCCGTCTTTTATTTTCATTTTTGATCCTTCGGTACGGCGTATACCACGGTCTCGGCTTGATAACATTCGTAGTGCCTGATATACAAATCATACTCGCTAACCCACTGTTTTAAGAGTAGCGGTATATTCCAAAGGTCGTCGAATTTATGATATATACTTATGGCAAGCTTAGGCTTATATTTGATGATACTCTCCATCGCGCCTAGCAATGCGTACGTCTCGAATGTCTCTATATCCATTTTTATATAAGTCGGCGCAAATTTTACTACGTCGTCTATGGCGCATACCTCCACCTTTCTATCGGTGGTTTCATTGGTGCATGCTATCGCCATCTCTTCGCCTTGTAAGTAAAAGACGCTGCTTTTATAATAAACTCCCGCCTTTATCGCTTTAATCTTATCTTTTTGTTCAAGGCCTTCTACGTATTTAGTTAAAATTTTAAAATTTCGCTCGTCGGGCTCAAAGCTATAAATATGCTTAAATTTATTATCCACGGCTTTTAAAAACGCCTCTATCGTATCTCCCGTATATCCGCCGCAGTCTACGAAAACCTCTTCGTCGCTAAATTTCACTACTTCGTCGAAATACTGCTTTTTAACGTCGTCTTTTACGTTTATCAAATAAGTATAGTCCTCGGTGAGTTTAAATTTTAAAACCGCCTTATAAACCTCTTTTGATTTCTCGTCACCAAGAAGATTATAAAGCGTAACTATGCGAGAAATTTCGGGCGTCGTAAAGACGTGGTTTAGTTCGTTGATGTCATACATCGCAAATTCGGTAGCCTTTTTATTTAGCACGCTCTGGGATAATAAATTTTTACCCAAGCATCTCATACTATAATAATGCTTAAATCCGTTGTAGTAAAGGAAAAAGGGCATATATAAAAAAGACTCGCTATTTATAAAAACGACGGTATTTGCAGGATCTGCGTAAAATTCATCTTTGGATATAAATTTAGCCTTGTCTTTATATTTATCATACTTTTGCAAGTCTAGATAATCGTAGTCTTTGCAGTTTGCAAATATCCCCTCGCCGCTATCCCTTTCGGCTACCCAGTCGTATACGCCGTAAATATCTACGCCGTAGGTTAGTTTTAAAAATTTAGGCAATACTTTTAGATAATAGCCAGTGCCTAAAATAATTAACTTTTTATCTTTACAAAGCGTCTTAAACCGCTCTATCTTTTCTTGTTCGTAGATATGGTTAAATTCGCCCTCTTGCGTGGCAAAAAGCGTATCTACGAGCTCTTTAAAATCGCCGTCTTTTATTTTCATTTTTGATCCTTTATTAGCTCTTTTAGTTTATTTCTATCTATCTTGCCGTTTACGTTTAGCGGCATCTCATCAAGCATTACAAAGCGCGTCGGCAGCATATATTTAGGTAAAATTTTGCCTAAATTTAGCAGAATTTCTCTTTGCGAAACGGCGGTTTGCGAAGTATAAATTAGCACGATAGCCCCATCATACAGCGCGCACGCGCTATCTACGCCGCTAAGAGACAAGGCAGCCGTCTCTATCTCGCCCAGCTCTATACGGTACCCCATGTGCTTGATCTGAAAGTCCTTGCGGCCTTTATACATTAGCTCGCCGCGCTCATTATAGTAGGCCAGATCGCCCGTGCGGTAGATTCGCTCGGGATATGCGAGATTTAGCGGATTTTGTGTAAAAGCGCTAGCGGTTTTAACCGAATCGTTGTAGTATCCAAGAGCTAGCGAGGCGCCGCGCACGCAAAGCTCGCCTAGCGTATTTCGCGCCGTTACTAGCGCGTCGTTTTCATCTAGTAAAAAGACGTCGGTATTTTTGCAAGGATAGCCTATGGGCAAACTCTCCTCGTCGCTAAAATCGCGATCGACGACGTAATACGCGCAATCGACGGTCGTCTCCGTCGGTCCGTACAAATTTGCCAAAACGGCGTTTTTAAAACGAGATTTGAAATAATTCATCGTTTTTACGGGCATGACTTCGCCTGCGAAAATTATAAATTCAAGGCTTAAATTTACCCCTCTTAGCAAATCCAGCGCGGCGATATTCGTCAGGATGGAAGGCACCCAAAATATAAAATTTATCTCGTTTTTTTTCAAATATTCCACTACTTTAATCGGAAACGTAAAAAGCTCTTGCGGTATCAAAAATAGCGTAGAACCCGTTTTTAGCGTCAGATAAATATCGAGCACGGAGTTGTCGAAAATAAAAGGAGCTTGGCTCGCGATTTTTAAATCGTCTTTAAAATTAAACGTCTCGCATGCCCACTCGATGTAATTTATGGCGCTTTTGTGCGAGATTGCGACGCCCTTTGGCGTACCGGTGGAGCCCGAAGTATTTATGATATAAAGAGGATCGGTATCGATCGTATTTTCGTAATTCGCCCGATCAAATTTATCCTCGCCATTTAAATTTATCTCGTCAAAGATGATTAAATTTACTCCCGAATTTTTTAAAATTTGGGCATGCTTCGCATCGGTAACGATAAATTCTAGGTTTAAATTTTTGATGATGGCTTCAAGCCTAGACGCAGGATTTTTGACGTCTAGCGGCACGTAAAAGCAGCCGTTATAAAGCGTCCCCAAAAAACATTTTATAGCTTTTACGCTTTTTGGCAAGAGTACGCCCACGGGCCTGTTTTTGGTTACACTTAAGCTCTGAAAATGCGCGGCGATCGCCTTAGCCTGAGAATTTAACTCGCTAAAATTCACGCTCTCATCTTCATCTCGTATCGCCGTTTTAAGAGGAAACCTTAAGGCCGAATTTTGCAAATAGGACAGCATATTTTTTTGCATTTTTTACCTTATTTGAGGTGATTAAAATTTTAGCTTGATTTTATTGTATTTTAGTTAAAATCAAGCTAAAATTTTAAGGAGGATTTAAGATGGATATAAACGAAAAAATGGCCCTAATAGCCGAGCTTTTAGAGCTTGAAGTAAGCGATTTTACTCCAGAAACCAAGCTTGAAGAGCTTGAAGAGTGGGATTCGCTCGCGGCTATCTCTTACGTCGTTATGATGGACGAGCACTTCGGCGTGACGGCAAATCCTAACGATATAAGAAATTTCAAAACAATCCAAGATATATTAGATAGTATGAAGTAATGGCGTTTGATCACATTAAAAACGTAAAAATTTCTGCGGTTTGTTGCGCCGTACCGAAAGACAAACTCGCGCTTGAAGATTTTTATAAAAAATTTGGTAAAGAAAGCGTAGAGAGATTTGTAAAAGATACGGGCATCAAGCAGAAATTTTATAGCAAAAATAATAAAACGATAACGTCTGACCTATGCTTTGCCGCGGCAGAGGAGATAATCAAGAAAAAAAATATTTCAAGAGACGAGATAGACGCGGTTATTTTAGTAACGCAAAGTCCCGACTACAACGTACCCGCTACGGCGATAACGCTGCAATATAGACTAGGCCTATCTCAGGAATGCATAGCCTACGATATAAATTTGGGTTGTTCGGGTTATATTTTCGGCTTGCATACTGCCGCGTCGATGCTACAAAGCGGATACCTAAAAAAAGTTCTTTTATTGGTGGGCGACGTAACCGAACCTAGTATATTTGGAATAAACGGCGGCGCGACTAATATATTCGGCGACTTAAACGACCTACTTTTTGGAGACTGCGGGAGCGCGACGCTAATTGAATACGATGAAGGAAACGAAGGGCTTAGATTTGCCCTGCAATCTATGGGCGATGGGTTTAAAGCTATCGGAGCTTGTCATGGGTCAAGATACGCATACGCCGGGTACCCGAAATTCGATATGTCTTTGCATATGGACGGGCTGGCCGTAGTTTCTTTTAGTATAACCAAAGTCCCGAGGCTATTTAAGGCGTTTTTTGAGAAATTTCAGGCCTCTGCGGAGGACTACGACTCGGTGCTGCTTCATCAAGCAAACAAATCTATGCTAGATACGATAGCTAAAAAAATAAAAATGCAAGACAAGTCGCGCCTAAGCCTTGAAAGATACGCCAACACCTCATCGGCTAGTGTACCAAACGCCATGTGCGACTACTACGGCGACAAGGACGGCGACGAGAGCATCAAAGTCATAATGTCGGGCTTTGGCATAGGACTCTCGCTAGGCGTGGCGGACGCCTATATAAGTCCGAAAGATATTTTACCTATCATCCAAACCGATATCACGTGGGACGAGGGTAGATCAAAAGTACTCGAAGCTAATGCTAAATCTAAAAAATAAAAAAATACTGATAATGGGCTGCGGCGTCATAGGCGGCGCGGCGGCTAAAATTTTAAGCGAGTCGGGCGCCAAAATCGTCGTAAGCGACAAGGACGAACGCGTTTTGGATAAGGTTTCGTTAAATTTAAGCGACGGTCGCGCGATAGCCTTTGACGCTAGCCATGCAGAAAAAATCGAAAATTTTATACGAGGCGTCGTAAATTTCGACGGCTTAAAGCTTGACGGACTAGTTTACGCCGTAGATAAAAATTTAACCGCGCCTTTGGCGAATACTTCGTTAGAGCTTTTGCAAGACGCTATGACGGAAAATTTCTTTGCGTTTATCCAGGCCGTTAGAGTTTTTGCCAGCGAAGGAATTTATAACGCAAAAAGCAGCATAGTAGCCGTCTCAAACTACGCGTCGTTAGGAGCGGACAAGGGGCAAATAGCCTACGGCGCGTCAAAAGCGGCGATGGATAACGCTATGCCCGCGATCGCAAAAGAGATATACTCCAAAGGTATCAGGATAAACTCCATCCGCCCCGCCGTCGTGCAAAGCGATAAAGAGCCTAGCCAAAGAGAGCGAGAGCTAGTAGCCATGATGCAAACGGGCGCCATCGATCCTGAAATTTTAGCCAAACAGATCGCATTTTTGCTAAGCGAGAGTTCAAGCGGCGTTTACGGCAGGCATTTTGACGTCAGAGGCTATCTGGTATGATAAATTTCAAAGATAAAAAAATTTTAGTAACGGGAGCAAGCTCTGGCATCGGTAGGCAAATAGCCGTCAGGCTTAGCGAACTAGGCGCCAGCGTAGCGCTAATAGCCAGAGACGAGGCTAGGCTAAAACAGACGCTATCTATGATGAAAGAGCCGGCCAAGCATAAAATTTTCGCTTACGAT
Source organism: uncultured Campylobacter sp. (assembly GCA_963515575.1). Taxonomy (GTDB): domain Bacteria; phylum Campylobacterota; class Campylobacteria; order Campylobacterales; family Campylobacteraceae; genus Campylobacter_A. Next base: position 15,387 of record CAUPYN010000011.1, on the reverse strand, counting down.
TTACAAGATATAGACGGGATCGCGCAGTTAGTCTCAGACTGCGTTAAATTTGACGGGGTTAAATTTAACGGATGCGTCCACGCTGCGGGAATGCCGTCCATATATCCGTTTAAGCTGCTAGACTGCGCGACGAATGAAAAAATTTTTAAAATAAACGCCTTTTCGGGGCTTGAAATAGTAAAGCAGTTATCCAAAAAGCAAAACTCCTACGACGGCGCGTCCGTGGTATTTTTTTCATCCATCGTAACGAAAATGTTTTTAAAAGGACAAATTGCTTATATCATCAGCAAGGCCTCGCTAGACGCTATCGCTAAGCCGCTATCTTTGGAATTGGTAAAAAGAAAAATGCGTATAAACACGGTCATAGTCGGCGGCGTATTAACTCAAATGGTAAAAGATACGCAAATTTTTAGAGATTTAAAAAACGACGAAAAAGACCCGTACACGACGTCTGATATATGCAGATTGCTAGAGCCGCAAGAAGTGGCAAATACGGCGATATTTTTGCTAAGCGATGCGGCTAAGTATATCGTAGGCGAAAACTACTTCATAGACGGCGGAAATTTTAGATAAAGAGGCGATATGAAAGAAAAAATAAGAGAAATTTTAGTAGATATTAGACCGGAATACGACTTCGCGGGCGATGAAAATTTTATCGAATCTGGCATGCTAGATAGCTTTGACGTGCTTACGTTAGTTACGGATTTAGAAGAAAAATTCGGCGTAAAAATAGACGGCGGAGATATCTTGCCCGAAAATTTCGGCAGCATCGAAGCCATAGAAAATTTAATCGTTAAAAGTGACGCAAAAGCCTAATGAAAACTAAATTTTTCGGTAAAAAAATCAGCGGTATTTTGGCTTTGCTTCCGCAGACGGAGTATAAATTCGAAGACGATATGAAATTTAACTCGCTCTCGCAAAAGCAAAATTTAAAGCTAAAAAATACGATGGGCTACGACAGACACAGATTTTTTAAGGACGAGACGTATTTGTCCCAAGTGGCGGTCTACGGATTAAACCGCCTTTTTGAAAAGGGGTTGCTGAAAAAAGAGGAAATTTCCGCGCTCGTAGTGGCTACGACGACGCCTGATTTTTTAATGCCGGCAACCGCTAATTTAATCGCCGGCGAGCTAAATTTAAGCTCCGAAATTTTTTGCATGGATACGAATCAGCAATGCGCCGGCTTTATCAACGGATTATTTCAAGCCTTTATGCTGCTAAATAACGAAGGCGCTAAAAAAGTAGTCCTGATAACGGGCGACGTTATATGCAAAAATCCCGACAGAAGCGACACTAGCAGCTATCCGCTAGCAGGCGACGCTATTTGTATTACCGTCGTAGAAAACGGCGAAAACGACGCGTTTTTCCACTGCGTAACGGATGCCAAGGACTACGATGCGCTGGTGTTTCCGGCGATGGGTTTTAGAAAACCGACGAATGAGGAAAAAGCTAAATTTTCAAGCTCCAAATACGGCGGTCGCGACTGCTTGCAACGCATTCATATGGACGGACAGGCGGTATTTCAATACGTAATGCAAAACGTGCCTAAATATATCGTCCAAAGCCTAGCTTACGCGAGCGCAGATAAAGACGGGCTGGATTATTATTTTTTCCATCAGCCGAATAAATTTATGGTCGATAAACTAGCTCAAAAACTAGGCGTTTCAAGCCAAAAGGTGCCTAGCAACGTAGTTACTTTTTACGGTAACTCAAACAGCTCCACGATCCCCGTTTGTATCGCTCATAACGCCAAAGAGCAGATGACGGGCGGCGATATTTATAAATGCATGCTGGCGGGTTTTGGTGCGGGGCTAAACTACGCCTCTATCGTAACGAGTCTTGGCAAATTTGATTTTTGCGATACGGTAATTACCGATTTTTAGCTAAAATCGCTCTCTTTTATCTCATAAATTTTATTAAATAATTTTGCGGATTTGCTATTTTTTACGCGTTCGTCGTCGTAGCCGTATAGCCTAACTAGGTGGTGTAAAGCCTCGCTACTGCCGCTAACTGCTATATCTTCGCCGCCTTGACCGACTCTAAAAACCCTGCTATTTTCGGGCTTTATATCGTAAGATATAAGCTTGATTTTTAGCCGGTCGCATATGTACATCATGCAGTTATGCACGGCTATGCCTCCGCCTTCGAATTTATATAGCTCGTCGGTTAGATAATACCCCAGATAAAACGATCCGTCGTCAAGCTTTTTTAAATTTATCACCGCGTAGTCCGCACCGTCGCACGTTATCAAAAACGCGAAAAATTTATCGCGCTTTTTTAGCGATTCGCGGTAGGCTTCGTGCTGATTAACCGTAATAGGCTCGGGCGAATTTGATACGGTTCTAACATATTCTTGATTTCTATATTCTAAAATTTTTCGGTACTTCTCGTCGCTTAAATTTACGAAATTTATGATTTCTAACCGTTTTTTTCTCATGCTTTTTCCCTTGATTTTTGCACCGCTTCGTATAAAAACTCCGCTCTTATCCAGTCTTGCGGCGTATCGATATCCTGCACCAAGTGGCGCGGCAGAACGATCGCTATACTATCTCGCCCGAAAAAAATTTCATCGCTCGAAGGCGCGTCTAAATTCGTCCAGTAAAACTGCCCCGCGTCTTGATAAGCCTCCTCTAAATCCTGGCTTCGTTTGGCGAAATTTTCTCGCCAAAACATCTCGCATCGCCCGTCCTTAGCGATCTTAAACGTCCGCCAGATGGGAAACGGCATAGAAGTACACGAAAAGGCGTTTTTAGCATTTGAGGCGCGTAGCTTTTCAAGGCCTAGTTTAATGTAAAATTCGTCTATCAGCGGCGCGGTAGCGTAAATCGTACAGACGAATTTTATCCTATCGCCTCTTGCTTGCAAAAATTTTATCGCATGCTCTACGACAGCACCCGTCGCAGTATAATCGTCGCTCAACTCTTTTGGGCGCATAAACGGCACGCTAGCACCCGCGTTTTTTGCGATGTCTGCTATCTCCTCGTCGTCAGTTGAGACGATAATCTCGTCAAAAATCCCCGCCCTAATCGCCGCTTCTATGCTATAAGCGATCATCGGTTTGCCGCAAAAAGGCTTTATATTTTTTCGCGGGATTCTTTTGCTGCCGCCGCGGGCGGGGATGACGGCGATGGTTTTGGCGTCCATTTTTTTCCTTGTTTTTAGGGAGATTATAGCCTAGCGGGGCAAATTTTATGATAAAATCAAACTAAAATTTCGGAGCCGAATTTATGAAAATAGCAAATTTCGACACGGACGAAAAGGTTCTTTTAATCGCCGAGCTCTCGGCAAATCACTCGGGTAGCTTAGAACTTGCCGTCGAAACTATCAAGGCAGCCAAACGAGCGGGAGCCGACGCCGTAAAACTGCAAACATACACGCCGGGTAGCCTGACGCTAAACTCCAAAAAAGAGGATTTCATGCTACGCGGCGGGCTGTGGGACGGGTATGATTTATATAGCCTTTATCAAAAAGCCTTAACTCCGCGCGAGTGGCACGAAACGCTTTTTAAAACGGCCGCAAACGAAGGGCTAATCTGCTTTTCAAGCCCATTTAGCAACGACGATGCCGATTTTTTAGAGCGCTTTGACCCGCCTGCTTACAAAATCGCTAGCTTTGAGGTAACCGATTACGATTTTATCCGGCACATAGCTAAAAAAGGCAAACCCGTCGTCATCTCGACTGGCATCGCCACCCTGCGGGAGATTAAAGACGCGGTACAAATTTGCAAAGAGTGCGGCAACGAAAATGTCGCGCTTTTAAAATGCACGTCTAGCTACCCAGCTCCGCTTGAGGGGATGAATCTACTCACGATTGCCGATATGAGGCACAAATTTAGCGTAGAGGTCGGCTTTTCAGACCATACTCTGGGTATCGTAGCGCCCGTAGTCGCCGTGAGCCTTGGAGCTCGCATCGTAGAAAAACATTTTATCCTACACAAAGAGGTGCGAAGCGTGGATGAGGCGTTTAGTCTGGACGAGGATGAATTTAAACAGATGGCAAACGCCGTAAGAGACACGGAAAAACTACTAGGCAAAGCCGTCTACGAATTAGACGAAAGAGCGCTCGCCAGCCGCAACTACGCCCGTTCGCTTTATGCCTGCGCGGATATCAAAAAAGGCGAAATTTTTAGCGAGCAAAACGTAAAAAGCGTGCGTCCGGGCTGGGGTTTGCATCCTAAATTTAAACGCGAGCTAATCGGCAAACCGGCCAAACGAGATATAAATTTCGGCGACAGATTAAGCAGTGAGGATATGTAAATTTAGCGCATATCGCAAAGGTTTGTTACCGCGCGAGCCCGCAAGCCCGCTTGCTACGTATACGCTTAAAGCTCCGGCCGAGTTTGCGCGAAATTCGGGCGTAAATTTGGAACGAATTTAGCTTTAAAGCAAAATAGCAATATAAATAAGGAGGCAAAATGCCAAAAAGCGAATATTCGACTATGGATGATTTTCAGGTCGTAAAAGAAAAAGAAAACGAGCAAAAAAACGCAAAAAAAAGCTCTGAAACATTTGAACCAAGCGCCAATCCGATATTTCAAAAAAACTTGCAAGCCCTCTTTCAGCAAGACGAAATTTTAGCCGCCCGCCTTTGGGGAATGGACGAAATGGCGGATTACGACGTATTTGTCGGCAAAGACCCGATCGACATAAACATCATCAACAACAAAACCTTAAAATACGTCTACGAAAATCCCGTCAAAGACGTCCAAAATACCCTAGAATCCGTCGAAAACGAATATAGGCGCTATCCGATTATGTATTTTTACGGGCTAGGCAACGGGATACTTTATAAAGCACTTTTAAAAAACGAAACGCATCAAAAAATCATCGTCGTAGAACCGGAAATCGAAATCATCTATGCGGTATTAAATTTGATCGACCTTTCAGACGAATTATCCAGCGAAAGGCTAACTCTTTTTTACTCCGAGTTCGCAAACTACACGCAGTTTTATTATCTGGCGTGCAATAGCAAATTTACCGCATACGCTAAAATTTACAATCTTCAAATTCACTCGCCGTTTTACGATCAGTTTAGCGACGACTACGCAAAAATAAACCAATCCTTTGCAAAAGCCATCTCTCAAATGGTGGCCGGTCATGGCAACAGCATAGACGACAATCTAATCGGAGTGAGGAATAATATAGAAAATTTAACGGCGATGCTCACAAACTACTCCTACGTCGATTTGATAAAAAAGCGCTATAAACTAATGGACACGGCAGTCATCGTTTCAACGGGGCCAAGCCTTGATAAACAACTTGAGACGCTTAAAAAATTTGCTCCGTACGTTACCGTCATCAGCCTTGACGCATCTCTACCGATATTAATGAAACACGGTATAAAGCCCGACTACGTAACTTCGATAGAGCGTGTAGAGGCCACGTCGAGTTTTTTTAAAAAAAGAGATAAAAAAATAGACAAAGACGTTTACTTTATCATCGCGTCTTTGACGCATAAAAAAACGATTAAAAATATCTTACCTCGCCGCCTAGTCCTAACCATGCGCCCTCAGCAAAACGAAACGTCGTTCGGGCTAAAAGGCTACGGCTACCTAGGGATCGGGCACTCCACGGCAAATCAAGCCTATCAGCTAGCCTATGTTTTAAAACATAAAAATATCGTTTTAATCGGACAAGACTTAGCCTTTGCTCCGGACGGTAAATCTCACGCCACCGGGCACGCATTCGCACAAGCCGACGAGTATCTATACGTCAAAGCCTACGGCGGCGAGGGCGAAGTTCGCACGACTTACGTCTGGGATAAATTTAGAAACCAATTTGAAGCCGATATCGAGCAGTCTAGCAAAAAAGACGTAACGACGTATAACTGCACGCAAGGCGGCGCCAGGATAGAAGGCAGCATAGAAAAGCCGTTTTTAGAGACTATGCAAGAGCTTTGCAAAGACAAAAAACAAAAAAATCTCCCTAATATCGCGCCGATAAAAGAGAAAAGAGCGAATAAAGATATGTTAAAAGCATACAAAGTGCTCGTAAAAAAGCTAAGCTTTGAAAACGAAGCCAAACGTATAATCGAAGAAACGTTTTTAGAGGTCGTACCGAAAATAGACGAAATTTCAAAACTAATAGACGAAGGGAAATTAAGCGAAAAACACTTTCATAAGCTCGTTAAAATTTCAAATAGGATAGATAAAGCAAAAGACGCTATCTCAAAGCCTAAATTTAAGCCTTTTATCGAAAATATCGTGGCCATATCCGTATATTTCCAAGAGCTTGAACTAGCTAAAATCTCAGTCGCCCCAAGCGATACGACGATACAAAAGGTAAACAAGCTAGCCGAATGGGTAGAAATCCATAAATACTGGCTATTTTCGGTAGCCGGCGGACTAAACGCAGAGATAGAAACCATCAAAAAAGCTTCCAGAAATTTAGTCCGCGAGCTAAAAAAACGAGGACTCATAACCAAAAACGAGATAGGTCAAGCAAAGGAAAATTTCAGACTGAGTTATTAAATTTCGATCATAAATTTAGCTTTATTTTTATTTTTAGCCTTTATTTGCTAAAATCACGCAAATTTAGCTAATCGGACGAAAGATTGTTTTCAAATATTTATACGTATAGGTTTTTTATCGTAAATTCAGTCAAAAACGAATTTATAACCAAATTCGCAAAAAGTAAGCTGGGCGTAGCGTGGGCGATACTTCACCCTCTAGCCCAGGTGCTCATCTACGCGACCATACTCTCCTCCGTACTCTCGGCCAAGCTGCCAGGCATTGATAGCAAATACGCCTACGCGATCTATCTAATGAGCGGGATGCTTTGCTGGATGCTTTTTAGCGAGATTTTTTCGCGCTGCATCGGCATTTTTACCGATAACGCCAACATAATCAAAAAAATGTCCTTCCCCAAAATCGTCCTTCCGGCTACCGTGGTTTTAAGCTCGGTGATAAACAATCTTATTTTATTCGTATCTATTGCGGTGGTATTTGCGTTTTTGGCGCATTTTGCGGGTGCAAATTTGATCTTTTTGCCGATCTTTTCCATAGTTACGGTGATGCTAGCCGTAGGATTTGGGCTATTTTTCGGCGTGATAAACGTCTTTATGCGCGACGTAGGCCAGATCATCGCCATCGTATTACAGTTTTTATTTTGGCTAACGCCGATCGTTTATATGACGGGCATTTTGCCGTCAAATTTGCAAGAGCTTATCTACATAAACCCGCTAGTTGGCGTCGTTAGCGGCTATCACGATATTTTGATTTACGACAAGACGCCGGATTTTTCGCTTTTGATTTATCCGGCTTTTATCGGCGCGGCAAGCCTTGGAGCCGCATTTTTCGTTTATAAACGAGCCGAAGAAGAGATGGCGGACGTTTTATGATTTTATCGGTTCAAAATATCTGTAAAACTTACTTGGATTACGAGAGCAACTTTAAGCGATTTGCCTCGTGGTTTAGTAAAAATAAAGAAGAAAAAAACGTAAAAACCGTACTAAAAGACGTAAGCTTTGACGTGGGAGCCGGCGAAGTAGTCGGGCTAATCGGGCAAAACGGAGCGGGCAAAAGCACTCTTTTAAAAATCATCTCACGCACGCTAAAGCCCTCAAGCGGCCGCGTAACGAGCGGGGCTAAAATTTCGTCCATCTTGGAGCTAGGCATGGGCTTTCACGGCGATCTAACCGGCAGGCAGAATGCCTACCAGTCCTGCTCTCTTATGGGCTACTCAAAAGAGCAGATCGACGAAATAATAGCCTACATCGAAGACTTTGCCGAGATAGGCGAGTATTTTGATTATCCAGTGCGAATTTACAGCAGCGGCATGCAGATGCGCCTTGCTTTTTCGGTCGTCACGGCAAACCGCCCCGATATACTCATCATCGACGAAGCGCTATCGGTCGGCGATGTGTATTTCCAGCATAAAAGCTTTGATAAGATAAAAGAATTTAAAAGCCTAGGCACGACGCTCATCATCGTTTCGCACGATAGCGGCGCGATAAAATCTATCTGCGATCGCGTGATCTTGCTAGAAAAAGGGCAAATTTTAAAAGACGGCGAGCCTGAAGCAGTGCTTGATTACTATAACGCCCTAATCTCAAAGAAACAAGACGTACAAATCTCGCAAATAGCTCTAGAAAACGGCAAAACCGCAACCATATCCGGCAACAAAAAAGCCTGCATAAAAAACGTGGAAATTTTAGACGCCGCAGGCAAAAAGATACAAAATTTAGAAGTCGGCAAAAAAATCAAACTAAAAGTAACGGTGCAAGCAAACGAAAATTTGCCGTCGCTAGTACTGGGCTATCAGATCAAAAATCGCTTCTCGCAGGTCGTCTACGGCACCAACACTTACCATCTAAAGCAAGCTTTAAAAAATCTCAAAAAAGGCGAAAAATACGACTTTAGCTTTGAATTTGACGCAAATTTGGGCGTCGGGTCGTGTTCGGTCACTATAGCGCTGCACGATAGCGACAACCATCTGCAAAATAACTACGAATGGCGCGACAACGCAATCATTTTTAACGTCGTAAATTTTAGCAAACCCGATTTCGTCGGTCTTGCGTATCTTGAACCGAGTTTGGAAATAAAGAGAATAAATGGATAAATTTTATAAAAGTTTCGAAGATAAATTTAGAGGCCATAGAAGCGAGATCAAAAAGCGCTTGCTTGCTTATGAGCCGTTTTTGCAAATCTTAAAACAAAACGATGAAAAGCCGGCGGCGGTCGATCTAGGCTGCGGCAGAGGCGAGTGGCTTGAAATTTTAAAGCAAAACGGCTTTGCCGCGCGCGGCTGCGACGTGAGCGAGGAGATGATAAAAGAGTGCGAAAAAAACGCACTTGAGGCCAAAAATCAAGGCGCAATAGAGTTTTTAAGTAAGCTAGAAGACTCAAGCCTTGCGCTCGTTAGCGCCTTTCAACTTGCAGAGCATTTAGAGTTTAGCGAGCTTTGCGAGCTAATAAAACAAGCGCGCCGAGTTCTAAAAGACGGCGGCATCTTGATACTAGAAACGCCTAACCCAGAAAATTTACGCGTCGCTACGCTAACTTTCTATCTAGACGTTACGCACGTTAAGCCTATCCCGCCGATGTTGCTTGAGTATCTGTGCGAATTTGAAGGCTTTAGCGATACGTTTATGATGAGGCTGAACTCAAATTTGAGCTTTAGCGAGGATTTAGAGAACCAAAACGTTACGCTAAGAGACGTTTTGAGCAGTGTCGGGCTTGATTATGCGGTTTTGGGGCTTAAAGGCGGCGACGAAAAAACGCGCGAAGCGTTTTTAAATGCGGCCAAAAGCGGCTTTAGCTTTGAAGAGCTAGCCGATAGGTTCGACGTGTCGGCATTTGAAAACAAAACTCAGATACTTGAGCTAAAAAACGACGTTTGGAAGGAGTCTTTGGAGACAAAAGAGGCTCTTTGGAAAAGCTCGCTCGAGCTGATGGAAAGCAAAAATCAAATCGCAAATTTGCAAAATGAAAATGCGCGCCTACACGAGGATTTAGAAAATCTACTGGGCAAATATCTCGCGCTAAATCACAAAGTCTATGTCCTAGAAAACGAAGCTCCCGTTATCAAAAACGATATCGAGCATCTTAAAATTTTCGTCGCCAAATTTAAAAGGGTCGCAAAGCCGCTTATTTGGGTCTATAAATTTTTGAGATTTTGCAAAAACGTTGCTAAAGAAAATCTCAAAAAAGCGCTCAAATTCGGTATAAATTTGACGGAGAGAGCGGCAAATAGCCATCCTAAATTTAAGAAAAATCTCAAGATACTTTTAAACAAATTTCCTGCGCTTAGGGCGAGAATCTTTAGCCTAAAAGGCCAGGTTAGAGACGATATCTACGTCTCGCAAGAGGGCGTTTTTGAACCGAACGTTTTTGCTTTAAGGCACTCAAAAGAGTACGAGCGAAATTTGGAGCTGAAAAATCTCAAATTTAACGAAAACTTTAGCGAGCTAACCGTCATCGGCAGCATCAGCGGACACTATAGTTTGGCCGCGATAAACAGAAACATCGTATTTAGGCTGCTCGGTAAGGTAAAAAACGTCTTTGTAATCTGCTATCACGAGAACTATTTCGATAAAATCGAAGACATCGCAATAACCAAAGACGAGTACGAAACACTAAGAAGCATAGTACCCGATAAAAACGCGTACCCAAAAAGAAGCGACGACAAGGTCGCGATCTACCACCACTACCCGCTGATAGAAGACGTTAGGGAGGGTTACGGCTTTGAGATTGCGGTGTTTTTCTGGGAGGAGTCGCGTATCCCGCCGCGAACGATAGAAATTTTAAACACCAAGTATAAGGGCATTTTGGTTTCGACATTCTTCATCAAAAAAATCCTCATAGATAACGGCTGCTATACGCCCGTAAAAGTAGCCGATATACCGCTAAAAACGCCGCCTGCGCCAAGCGTTTCGCAAGAAAACAGCGAACAAAAGAGCGAGATAAAGCTCTTTCACATCTCGTCGTGCCTACCTAGAAAGGGTGCCGACGTGTTGCTACGAGCCTTTAACGAAGCTTGCAAAAAAGCTAAATTCGAGCTAAGCCTAACGATAAAAAGTTTCCCTAATCCGCACAACAGCGTAACCGAACAAATCGAGCTTTTAGTCGATAAAAAATACCGAAGCAAAATCCGCGTCATACTAGACGAAGATCTAACCGCGCTTGACGTGGCAAACCTTTATGAGCAGTGCGATATCGTCGTGTTACCGACGCGCGGCGAGGGACTAAATATGCCGGCAATCGAAGGCGTACATTACGAAAAGCCCGTTATCTCCACCGACTATAGCGGTCAGTGCGAGTTTTTGGACGACAGCTGCGAGTTTATTGGGTATAAATTCGCGCCCGCGGTTACGCATTTTAATCTAAATTATTCGTTTTGGGCGGAGCCTAGCGTAAAGGATCTAGGCGAAAAGATTATCAAAGCATCAGAGCAAATTTTACAGAACCGTGCTCCGGACATAAAACCACTAAAGCACAAGGTCGATGAAATGATGTTCGGCGAGAAAAATGCGCTAAATTTCATCTCAAGCATCTCGCATCTAAAGTCCTTTAAAAATGAGCCAAGCGAGCTAAAAATCGCCTACTTTTCGACGTATAACGCCGTTTGCGGTATAGCCGAATACTCAAAATACCTAACGGACGAGCTTGCGCGAGCGGGCGCAAATTTAGAAATTTACACTTGGAGCGAACAAAAGCGCGCTAAGGAGCCTAATTTAGCCCAAGAAAACGGCGTAAAAGTCTATGAAATAGAGCAAGAAAAGCTACTATCGGGGCTTAAAACAGATGCGAATATAATCTGGCTGCAACACCACTTTACGTTTTTCGAGATAGACGAAAAGCTAAAATCAGACGTCGCCGCGCTAAAATCGCAGGGAAAAATTTGCTTCATCACGCTTCACGCCACGAAGCAAATCCTAAACTACCCACGCCAAACTCAGCAAAACTGGTACGATACTCTTTTTGAATTCGACCGAGTTTTCGTCCACAGCATCGACGATCTAAATACGCTTAGACTACTAGGACTTGCCGATAACGTCACACTAGTGCCGCACGGAACGCAAAATTCAGCGCCCGAGCAAAACAAACGTAAGGAAACGGACGGCAAATTTAGGATAGGATTTTTCGGACTGCTTTTTGCGCATAAAAATTTACCCGTACTGCTGCAAGCCTTTGCCAAATTTAGCCAAAATACGGACGCAAAGCTAATTATCATTAGCCCCGTCGCAAACGCAGACGGCGAGGCAGAACTACAAAGATGCCGTAAGCTTTGCGAAAAGCTAAATTTGGACGAAAAAGTGGAGTGGAACACCGAGTTTTTGCCGATAGAGGAGGTAAATAAAAAGCTAAGCGACTGCGATGTTATCGTGCTGCCTTACGGGCAAACCGACGAGGGAGCCAGCGGGGCGGCCAGGATAGCGCTTAGCGCATGTAAAAACGTTATAGTAACGCCGTCAAGAATCTTTAGCGAGATGAAAAACGTCACGATAAAAACGGACGGATTTAACGATTGGCACATTTTAGAACAACTAGAAAAAGTAAAAAACAGCGAAATAGACGCTAAAATTTATGACGAACGCGCAAAATGGCTAAGCGAAAATAGCTGGAACAGCATCGCGGGACTTTACCTGCGGATATTTAAAGCCGTAGCGACGGATAAAAATTTTATGCGACATTTAAAAAACGGAGAATAATAATGAAAAAAGCGATAATCACGGGCGTCGGAGGTCAAGACGGCGCATACCTGGCTAGATATCTGATAGATCTAGGATACGAGGTCTACGGCGGATACAGGCGAGCGGTGAGCCCGAATTTTTGGCGATTAAACGAGCTAGGTATTTTAAACGAGCCAAATTTTCATTTGGTGGAGTTTGAGCTAACCGACCCGTTTAACATCCTAAGCGCCGTTAACGAAATAAGACCCGAGGAAATTTACAACCTAGCCGCCCAAAGCTTCGTGGGCGTTAGTTTTAAAGAGCCGTTTCACACCGCAAGCGCTACGGGCATCGGCGCGCTAAACATACTAGAGGCGATAAAGACGGTCGATAAAAGCATCAAATTTTATCAAGCCAGCACATCCGAGATGTTCGGAAAAGTCCAAGCCGTCCCGCAAAGCGAAACCACGCCGTTTTATCCGCGTTCACCGTACGGAGTGGCAAAGCTTTATGCGCATTTTATAACCGTAAACTATCAAGAAAGCTATGATATTTTCGCTTCAAGCGGCATTTTATTTAATCACGAAAGTCCGCTAAGAGGACTTGAGTTCGTCACAAGAAAAATCACGAATACGGCCGCAAAAATCGCCCTAAAAAAGGCTAAGACTTTAGAACTTGGCAACCTAGACGCAAAGCGCGACTGGGGCTACGCCAAAGAATACGTCGAAGGTATGCACGCGATGCTACAAGCCAAGACTCCCGATACCTTCGTACTAGCCACCGGAGTAACGACCAAGGTTAGGGATTTTGTAAAGCTTAGCTTTGAAGCGCTAGATATCGGGATAAAATTTGAGGGCGAAGGCATAAACGAAGTCGGACTAAACGATAAAGGCGATGTTATAGTAAAGATAAATCCGGCATTTTTTAGACCGGCAGAAGTCGATCTGCTAATAGGCGACGCCTCAAAAGCCAAGCAAAAGCTCGGTTGGAGCGCAAAAACAGATCTAAAAGGACTTTGCGATATGATGATAAAAGCCGATCTAAGACGCATTGAGGCAGGATTTGAGTTCTAAGCGCGTTTTTATTACGGGCATCGAGGGATTTACGGGTCGCTATTTAGAGCGGTACCTTCGCGGGCTAGGCTACGAGATATCAGGCGGCGCCTTAAGCCCTAGCGCACCGCATCACGCGCGCTTTGATCTGCTTGACAAAGATAGCATAAAAGCCGCCTTTAGAGTTAAATTCGACTACATCATCCACCTAGCCGCAGTTTCGTTTGCTATGGCAGATCCCGCCGAGATAAAAAACGCAAACGAAATCGGCACGCTAAATTTGCTAGATGCCCTAAGCACCGTTAAATTTAAAAAGGCGGTCTTTGCAAGCTCGGCTAGCGTCTACGGCGGAGGCGACGCGCCTATGAGCGAAAACTCCGCGCTAAATTCGCAAAGCGTCTACGCCCAAAGTAAAATTTTTATGGAAGAGCAAATCGCTAGAAGCGGGCTTCCTTTTATCATCGCGCGTCCTTTTAACTATACCGGCGCGGGACAGAGCGAAAATTTCCTCATTCCAAAAATCGTGCGACATTTTAAAGACGAAGCCTCCGTAATAAAACTCGGAAATTTAACGCCAAAGCGCGAATATAACGACATAAACGACGTCGTGAGAATATACGAGCAGCTACTAAAACTCGAAGCTAACGATGAAATTTTTAACATTGGCTCTGGTAAGGCTTATAGTATTGAGCAAATTTTACAAATTTTACACCGCTTAAGCGGGCGCGATATCGCCGTACAAAGCGACGCTAAATTTATCAGAGCAAACGACCCCGCCCTACTCGTCTGCGATACGGCAAAGCTGCTAAACTACGGCATAGCTCCTTGCAGCGGCGATATAGAGGCGCCACTACGCCTAATGCTAGCTATCGACTAGATGGCTTTATACGGATTTATGCGCTTTGCTTAGCCGTACTTTGCGGCGCTAAACGCGAGCAAACGGGCAAATTTCGGCTTGGGCAAATTTATCCGGATAGCCCGCCGTCATCTCGCAACCGTCTCAAATCGCTTAAATTTATGCCATTTGCGTCCGTAAAATCCTTACGTTTTAAATTTAAAGGATTCGTAAATTTAAACTTTTATCAAATTTTGCTTCAAACACGGCAAAAGTGCCTTGCCTAACCCCGTTATTTGCCGTTATCTAATGTTTAAGCGCGAATCGGCGCATCGAAAAAACTAAGGCTCCCGCGCCTACGCCGCATCACCAAAATTAGCCGCTTTTGAGCGCAAATTTAAGCCGAATAAATTTTGCGCTACGGCTACGAAAACGGCATTAAATCTACAAACTAATATCCAAAATCGCCGCCTAAATTAGCTTAGCAAATACACGGTTTTAGGTTGCTATCATGCGCGCTTATGCGAATAAAAATGCGCTAAAATACCGTAGCTAGGGCTTTGGTTGCTAGGATTATTAGGCGTAAGCGTAAATTTAGCATGGCTTGCTCTAGACGCGAGACTCGGCGCACCATGACAAATTTTTTAGTCCGCAAAAATATCAAACCGTGCGGTTTCTTGCTAGAGGCTAGGCGCGTTTTTGCAGTCAAATTTAGGCCTAAATTTAGCAGCCGTCTTATCGCGCCAGCCGCGCAAGCTACTCGCGGCAAACTATTCTTTGTTGTTTTGCCGCCGTTTCCTACCGGCTAGTACCCTCCATACGCGCTGCGACTATAACCAAACAGCTACCCGCTTGAACTACGGGCGAGTTTAAAGAGGCGGAACGAAAAATATTTCCCGTACGCCAAAATGCTCGGAAGTCGCATTTATATAAATGTCTGCTACGCTCGCTTAAAGCAATATGTCGTAATTTTGCCGCCTTTACCGCTCAAGCGGCAAGTTTTATAAAGACTGCGCAGATAGTCTAAGAGCTGTGATTTAGAGCAAAATTTCCGTAACGGCACACTGCAAAAGCTAATAAGGCTGCTTAGGCAAGTTCGATATAAACGCGCGCAAAACCGCTATTTTGCCGTTTTGTAGCTACGGCACGCGACCGTAGCTTGACCTAACTTGGTCGCACTTGCCAATCAAACGACTAGAGCTAGCAGTATCATCTTTTGCGGCGCTTTGCGAAATAGTTGATTTTTGCTTTTGGCATTTAAAATTTGCGGCGAGCTTTATGCTTCGGTAATTGTAGTCGGGCGTAAAACCATAGCAGTCTTTGCTAGCTATGCCGCGAGAGCAAATTTACCCAGTCACCGTAAAATGCGGATGCGACCCAAATAATAAA
>CAUPYN010000010.1:0-21497 GCA_963515575.1 uncultured Campylobacter sp. | reverse complement strand
GCACATCCGTATCATCGAAGAGGCCAAAAAACGCGACCATAGGAAACTTGGCGTCGAGATGAAGCTGTTTACCTTCGACGAAGAGGTCGGCGGCGGCCTACCGATCTGGCTACCAAACGGCGGACGTTTACGCTCGAAGCTAGAGCAAATTTTATACAAAGCCCACCGCGACCGCGGCTACGAGCCGGTTAGAGGCCCCGAGCTACTAAAAGCCGACGTATGGAAAAAGAGCGGCCACTACGCAAACTATAAAGAAAATATGTACTTTACGACGATCGACGAGGCAGAATACGGCATAAAACCGATGAACTGCGTCGGCCACATCAAGGTCTATCAGTCAGATATCCGCTCATACCGCGATTTGCCGCTTAAATTTTTCGAATACGGCGTCGTGCATCGCCATGAAAAAAGCGGCGTTTTACACGGACTTTTCAGGGTGCGCGAATTTGCCCAAGACGACTCGCACATCTTTTGTATGCCGAGCCAAATCAAAGAAAATATTCTAGAAATTTTAAAATTTGCCGGCAAAATAATGGAAAATTTCGGCTTCCACTACGAGATGGAGATTTCGACCAAGCCAGCAAAAGCGATTGGCGGAGACGAAATTTGGGAAACAGCGACGAAGGCTCTAAAAGAAGCGCTTGATGAAAACGGCTTTAAATACGGCATCGACGAGGGCGGTGGCGCATTCTACGGCCCAAAAATCGACATCAAAATCACCGACGCGCTAAAGCGAAAATGGCAGTGCGGCACGATCCAGGTCGATTTTAACCTGCCTGAGCGCTTTGATCTGGGCTACATCGACGCAAATAACGAGCGCCAGCAGCCAGTCATGCTACACCGCGCGCTACTGGGAAGCTTTGAGCGATTTATCGGCATCTTGATCGAGCACACGGGCGGCGAGCTGCCGTTTTTCGTCGCTCCGACGCAAGTAGTCATCGTGCCGATCAGCGACGCGCATCTAGACTACGCTAAATTTGTCGCCAAAGAGCTTCGCAAAATCGGCGTAGATAGCGAAATCGCTAGCAAAAACGAGAGCCTAAACAAACGCATCCGCACCGCTGAAAAACAACGCGTGCCGATGATAGCCGTACTTGGCGACAACGAAGTGGCAAATAATGCCATCGCTCTGCGCGACCGCACGACTAGGGAGCAAAAAGATATGAAGCTGGACGAATTCGTAGGGCTTCTAAAATCAAAACTCGCCGAGGTAACTTTTTGAAATACGGACTGAAATCCGCTAAATTTGAGCTAGGCGCGGCTTTATGCTAAGCCTGGCTTTTACCAAAATCCGCGAAAAATGTCGCGACGCAATAAATTTCTACGAAAAATACAATAAAAACACAATATTTTTGGATATAATCAACAAATTTCAACTTAAAGGAAAAAACTAATTGGCTAAAGAAAACGAAGTGTTGCTCAACGAAGATATCAGAGCGAGCGAAGTGAGATGCGTGGGAGACGACGGCACCGCATACGGCGTCATCCCAAGAATTGAGGCCTTGAAAATCGCCGAGAAAATGGGGCTTGATCTGGTGCTAATCGCGCCTGATGCCAAACCTCCCGTTTGCAAGATAATGGACTACGGCAAATTCCGCTACCAGCAGGAAAAAAAGCAAAAAGAGGCCAAGAAAAAGCAAAAAACGATCGAAGTAAAAGAGATCAAACTCTCCGTCAAAATCGCTCAAAATGACATCAACTACAAAGTCAAACACGCGCTTGAGTTCTTAGAAGACGGCAAACACGTCAAATTTCGCGTATTTTTAAAAGGTCGCGAGATGAGCAACCCTGAAGCGGGCGTCGCAATGTTACAAAAAGTCTGGGAGATGGTAAAAGACGTCTCCGACCGCGATAAAGAGCCGCTGCTAGAAGGCCGCTACGTCAATATGTTGATAACGCCGAAGAGATGAGAAAAGTTTGTCTCGTTTTCGCGCTGGCTCTAGCTCTAGCCGGAGCCGAGTGTAGTCCGTATCTAAGACTAGCTGTCATCGGCGGCAAATCAGCGTTAAATCAAATGGAAGATGAAAACATAAAGGCTACCGAAGTAAGCTGCAAAGACGAGATAATCGCCTATGAATACGTCTTTAAAAATTCGAAAAACATAGACTGGGAAACCGTTTCGGACGAATATGAAAAAGAATTTGCGTCTAGCATGAAAGAGCTTTTGACGGAAGAATTCTGCTCTGATAAAAACACCCTTATGCTACTACAAAAAGCAAAAAGTATCGTGATGAATTATCGTTTACCAAGCGGCGCACTTTTCAGTAAAGTAGAGCTAACTGCAAAAGACTGCGAAAAATAGCGCAAAAAGTATTAAATTTGCGCCGGCAAAAATCCGTCTTTTAGATCTAGGGGCGCCTAGAAGACGGATGGGAGCCTCTAGGCGCTAAAGCATCTGCGCCCTAACTCCACAAACCTTACGATAAAAAGCAAACCGGCGGCCCGGCTAAGTCCGCTAAAATTTAGGCCGTCTCAATGCTTGCGCCGCACGAAAAAATTAAAAACATGCAAATTTACCGCACCAGCAGAATTTACGCTAAATCAAGCCGAAATTTGGCTAGTAAAGCCAAAAAAACGGCGCCGAAACTATAATAAAAGCAACGCAAAATTACTCGCCGTAAATAACGCATAGACTTAAGCTTTATCTTAGGCGGTAACGCGCTAAGTATCAAAGCAAGCAGTTGCAAAGCTTTAGACTGTAGGCAAAGGCGCGCTAAATTTGTATAAAACGGCTAAATTTTGCGACAAAATCGCAAAATAACGCAAATTGCTAAACTAAATTTTGATTTTACGAACCGGGCTACCGCTTTTTTGCGAGTCGCTCTTAAATTTAACGACTTAACCGCTCCAATCTCAGGTAAAACGCTACAAGCGCGTAAAAGCTCCAAGTCATCCAACGTTCTGCCAAGTTTATTAAACGAGGCTCGCATTTGCTAAATTTAGCGCGCTTGCAAAGACCGCACGACAAAGACACAAACGATTGCGCAGGATTTGCAGCAAACAAGACGGCGATTTTTTTAACCTCATCTACTGCAAAGCTAAATTTCGCCCGAATTTAGCTAAAATCGTACTAAAATTTAAATCAAAAAGAGAAAAAATGATATACCTTTGCGGCGATACGCACGGGAGCGCGGAGCTTCACAAAATCACGAACAAGGCCTTTTTAAGCCGAAATTTTACGCGCGAGGACTACGTGATCGTGCTTGGAGATTTTGGTCTATTTTTTAGCGATACGCCAAACGAGCGGATCGCCAGAGAGCGGCTGGGCAGACTGCCGTATACGCTGCTTTTTATCGACGGCAACCACGAAAATTTCGACCTGCTCTATGGCCTGCCGACCGAGGAAAAATTCGGCGGCAAGGTAGGCGTCGGAGGGGAGAATTTATTTTGGCTTAGGCGCGGCGAAATTTACGAGATAGACGGGCGAAATTTTCTAGCTTTCGGCGGGGCGTTTAGCATCGATAGAGCTTGGCGCAGGCTAAACGTAAGCTACTGGGACGCCGAAATCCCAAGCCAGAGCGAGCTAAATTTCGCGCTTAGCAATCTAGCTCGTTTTAAGAGCGCGGGCGGCAAGATAGACGCGGTGCTAAGCCACACGGCGCCTACTTTTTTGATGTCCGCGCTTAGCGATCTGTTTTTAGGCGGCGAAGCGATTTACGATCCGACTACGGATATGTTAGAGCGAATTTTTGAGCTTGCAAAGCCCGAGAAATGGTACTTCGGGCACTTTCATGCAGATAGAAAAATCTCCGCTCGCGGCTGCGAGTTTCATCTGTGCTACGACGAAATTTTAAAATTTTAGAGTAAATTCTCGCGCCGAGGCTTTGTAAACGAGTACGATTTTAGCTCATATAGCGCTAAAATTTATAAATTCGGCGGCTAAATTTAGCCCGATTTAACTTCGCCGCGCAAGCTCTATAACTCCAAAACCGTCTTAACGCCTAGCCTTTGCGCGTTCTCAAAGTAGCTTTTAGCCGGATCAAGTCCGAAAATGCGCATCAGCTCCTGCCTCGCCCAGCGGATTTCTGGGTCTCTTAGGTCGTTTGTTTGGTAGGCAAGCTCCTCGCCGCGCAAAATTTCGGCGATCTCAAACTGCGCGTATCGCGGGCTAAAACCGATGCAGTTAAATTTCAAATTATTTTCTTCTATCAGCTCTTTTAGCTCGCGCGAGGCGGCCTTCATCACGCTTTGCTCGTCTGAGCAGATCTCTATAAATCCCCACTGCAAATACGTCCGCGCGGGGCTAACGTGAAAACTCATCGGAAAATCAAGCTGCGAGACATCAACCTTTTCATGCGCGAAAATTTCAAATTCGCCGTAAAAAAACGCGTTGTCAAACATCACGTCCATAGGCAGCCTAGGGCGCGACATCAGCTCGCCCACGCTTGCTTCGCCCTGCGACGCATACGCAAAAAGCTCGATAAAAACGGGTTTTCCCATAAACCCTAGCATCGCGTGGCCTTCCGGTAAAAGGCCGCTTTTTCGCAGTTTATGCCCGTCTAAAATCACCCTGCCAAAGCCGTAGCGGTTGCGGTCAAGCTTAAAACGGAAAAAATCTCCGCTTTTAAATTTGATATTTTTACGGCCAGCTTTCTTAAACTCCTCGATCTTGCGCGCATGATCCGAGTCTGACTCGGCGATAAAGCGCTCTATCTCGCTTCTAAAATCCATCTTGCGTCCGTGTCCGCTCTCCCATACGCTGTCGTAAAACGTAGTCTGCGAGGCAAAGCTAGCGATTCGCAGGCTGTATTTATCGGCGTATAAATAGACTCCAAGGGGCGTGCGCTTTTCAAAATTTACCGGCGTTAGTTTCGTCTCCTTGCCTTTTGCGGTTTTAGGCAGCAGTATCTCGCGCCCCTTAGTCGCCTCGTCGTAGCTGCATTCCGCATAACGCTCATCCGTGGAAACCACGTGCTTTTTGATGACGTCGCCCTCAAAATACAGCACGCTAGCGGGTCTAAATTTATCCCCGGCAAACTCTACCCGCTCCCAGCTCTGTTGCACTGCATCAAGCCCGAAATACGCCCTTTGTTCGTTATTTAGTTCAAACATTTTTCTCTTTCGTTTTCGTTTGCGCGCCGCTTGCCGCGCTACCAAATTTTGCGGTTTAAATTTAGCTCTTTTACTATCTGCGTAAAGCTTTCTATCTCGCTTTCATAGGCGATTAGCGTCGCTTCGTCCGTTAGCGATTTGCCAAGCTGCGGCTCAAAGTCGTCGCGCCGGGTCTCGACGGCGATAAAAATTTGACCGTCCTTAAAAACGGCGTTTACGGGGCAGCCAAATCTCTCGCAAATCTCGCGAAATCTCTCCATAAGCGCGGGCGTAAGGACGTATCTAGCGCCGATTTGATCGGTCGTATAGACGTCAAACATCTCTTCAAACCCCACGTCGTCCATATTTGCTTTCTGCCCGTAGATCGCTAAATTTCGCGAATTTACGTGTGCGATTTGCGTTACGCAGCTTGATTTTTTATTAAAATCCGCCTTAAAAAGTACGCCCCGAAATAGCACGACCGTCTCGGTGTTATTTTTCTTTTTTACCATTTTGGCGGCGTAAAAGTCGCTAAATTTGACGCGCACGCCCTCTATCTCGCCGCTTATGAGATCCTCGCTGCTCCACTGGTGCACCGTACAATCATAAATCGTAAAAAACTCGTTAAGCCCCAGCCCGCGGTCTTTATCGTAATTTAATCCGTGCTTTTTTACGATCTTTTCTATGATTTGGCGCTTAAAATTCGCCCTAAATTCGCGCCTTTTTGATGCTGTGATAAGCATCGCCGTAAAAGTATAAACAAGCGCGCCTATCGCAGCGCCGAAAATCGCGTCTAAAAGATACGTTATCGCAGCGCCCGCGCAAATGCCAGCGCCAAGGCCGATCAAATTTGCTTTTTTGGTAGCGGCGACTAAAATTACGCGCTCGTTTTCTAGCTCTTTTAGCCCCGGCGAAAGCTCGCTCGCGGGCGAGTTTGGAGCGGGTTTTTCGCCCAAAGCCGCAAAAAGATTAGAAGCCGCCGGAAGCGCAAAAAGCGCTACAAATGCGCCGACGAAAATAAAGGTAAATAAAGTCTCCGTTTTAACTCCTTTGCGCGTTTGGCGGATTTTTACGGCTTACGACCCGCAAACCAAAGCCGCTAAATACGGCTAAATTTTAATCTAACGTTCGCGCTTAAATTTACGGCTTTTTCGTCTTGCTTTTTATTAAATTTATGCCGCTTTTTATCTCGCGTTTTTTGCTTAAATTTAATCCCTTCTCCGCTTTGTTTAGCTCCGATTTGCGCTGCTTCGTTTGTTTTGCCCGTGCGTAAATTTGCCGTTTTGCTTCGCGTTTAGTCGCCGTTATTTATGCGTAAATTTAACCGATCCGCAAGCGAACAAATCACTTTAAATTTATCTAAACGTCGCTTGAATTTAGCGTTCCATAAAATTTTAGCTTTTAACAAGAGCGGCTAAATTTAAAGCCAGCCAAAAGCGAATTTACGCTCTACGCCGTTCGCGTATTTTCGGGCTTTATCCGCGATTTTATGCTTAAATTTCGCTTCTTTAAATTTAGCGCTTACGGATTAAATTCCGGACAAAAGCATCAATTTAACCAAAACCGCGCGAAGATAAAATTTGCTTTGCGGTGCGATTTTGCGGCTAAATTTCGCGCGCTTGTCGCCCGAATTTACCGCTTGCCTTAAAGCAGCCTAAACTCGCGGGCTAGTTCTAGGCTCGCTTCGATCTCGGCGCGTTTTGCCATCACGCTTTCGACGTTTGCGCTTAAATTTAGCCCGTTTTTATCGCCGAAGTTTTTAAGCTCGCTCCAAATCTCTTTGATGATTTCGCAGCTTTGCGCCAGATAGTCCGCACTTGCATTTAGCCTGCTTTCGACGCTTTGGGGCACGCTCACGCCCAGCCACTTTATAAATTCCAGCGTTTTTGGGTTGCCCGCGGTCGAAAACGTGAGAAATATCGGCTCGCTAATCTCCGCCGCCGCACAGTCTTCTAAAAATTTGCGCGCTAAATCCGCGTCAAAAATCGCCTGCGAGATGAAAAATTTAGCCCCGAGGCGGATTTTTTCCAGCATTCGCTGCGGCTCGTCGCCCTTTTTGCCGTGACGCTCGGCGATGCATACGCCGCCTGAGGCTAAATTTTTAAATTCGCCCGCAATCTCGTAGGCGCGAGTTAAATCCAGCCTTGTTTTTTGCGCGCTAGACGTAGCTCCGACAAGCACGCATAAATCAGCACTCTGAGCCGCCAAAGCCGCGCGAAATTCGTTCTCGTCGTATCCGCCCGCGACTCGGTAAAAAACGCTAGGCGTCGCGACTTTTAGGTAGTTTGCATAGTAGCTTTGCGGACTTAGCGTCCCGCTAAACTCGAAAGTCCTTTGCGAGTCGCTTCTATCGCTTTCGTCTTGCACCTCGTAAAGCACGAGTCCGTCGGCATTTACGCTCTCTATGCGCGCCGTCCAGCGATCTGCTATCTCACGCAGCTTAGCCTCCTCGAATTCGGCCTTGGGCGGCGTCAGAGCGTAGAGCAAAAGATTTTTTTCTTTATTTAAAATTTTTTCTTTTAGCATGAAATTTCCAAATTTAATATGTAGAAAACGCGGCGTTTGCGGCTAAATTTACGCTTGCGGCGCGGAAGAAAACTTAGTTTGCTTTTAGCCAAAATCCCGCAAATTTTGATTTGCAATTAGCTTGATTTTGCAAAATTTAAGCCTAATTTAACCCGCGCTAAATTCGCGCCAAAAAAGGGCGAAATCAATCTAGCGCAAAGCCGCTAAATTTAAACCGCCGCCCGTTTGCTAGATAGCAAAAAGGCGGCGAGATTTAAGCGAAGCTCTAAATTTATGAATTTCGCACGATTTTGACGGCTTGCACGAGATTTTTTAGGCTCGGCTCGACCTCTTCCCATTTGCGGGTTTTTAGGCCGCAGTCCGGGTTGATCCAGAGTTGTTCTTTAGGCAGTACTTCTAGCAGCGCCCTGATCTGCGCGACCATCTCGTCGACGCTTGGCACGCGCGGACTGTGGATATCGTAGATACCCGGGCCTACTTCTTGTTTGTAGCCCACGGATTTAAAGATTTTTAGCAGCTCGTTGCCGCTGCGAGCCGTCTCGATGCTGATAACGTCGGCGTCCATCGCCTCGATGGTCTTGATGATGTCGTTAAACTCCGAGTAGCACATATGAGTGTGTATCTGCGTCTGCGCGCGAGCCGAAGCGACCGAGAGCTTAAAGCAATCGACCGAAAATTTCTCGTATGCGCCGATGTTTTCGTCGCGTAGCGGATAGCCCTCTTTAAACGCGGCCTCGTCTACTTGGATGACTTTTATGCCAGCGTCTTGCAGATCGGCGATCTCGTCGTAGATGCATAGAGCAAGCTGCTTAGCGATATCGGCTCGCGGCTTATCGTCGCGCACGAAGCTCCAGTTTAGGATGGTTACCGGGCCCGTTAGCATTCCTTTCATTATCTTTTTCGTGCGGCTTTGCGCGTAGGATATCCACTCGACCGTCATAGCTTTTGGACGGCTCACGTCGCCGAAAAGCAAAGGCGGCTTCACGCAGCGGCTGCCGTAGCTTTGCACCCAGCCGTTTTCGCTAAACGCGTAACCTTTGATCTGCTCGCCGAAATACTCGACCATATCGTTTCTCTCCGGCTCGCCGTGGACTAGCACGTCAAGTCCGACGTCTTCTTGAAATTTCACGCACTCGTCGATGTATTTTTTGATACCGTCGTTATATTGTTGCTCGCTGATCTCGCCTTTTTTGAAATTTTGGCGCAGAACGCGAAGCTCTACCGTCTGCGGGAAACTACCTATCGTCGTAGTCGGCAAGACGCCGTAGTTTAGGACTTCGTGCTGGATTTTGATGCGGTCTTCAAACTTCTCTTCGCGCTCGAATTTGGTTAAATTCGCGACGCGAGCCTGAACGGCGGCGTCGTGGATGAGAGCCGAATTTGCGCGGGAGTTCGCGCTAGCTTTATTTTCGGCGTAAATTTTGGCTTCGTTTTCGTTTAGAGCCGCGCCGTTTGCGAGCTTTGCGATGATTGCGATTTCGCTTAGCTTCTCAACCGCAAAACTTAGCCAGCTTTTAACCTCGAGATTTAGCTTTTCTTCGTATTTTAGAGTAAAAGGCACGTGGAGCAGCGAGCAGCTAGATCCTACGTAAAAGTCCTTGCCGCCTAGTTTTTGCGCTATTTGCTTGACGAAATTTACGCGCTCGTCGATGTTGCTTTTCCACACGTTTCTGCCGTTTACGACGCCGGCAAAAAGTTTTACGTTGGAGTTTGCGATAGCAGGCAGAGCCTCGATATTTTTCTCGCCGTAGACAAAATCAAGCCCGATGCCGTAAATTTTAGTTTTTAGCGCTTCGCCCACGGCTTTTAGCGCGTGTTCGAAATAGGTCATAAATACGATTTTTACGTTGCTTGCGGCCGCGGTTAGCTTTTCGTAAACGGGCGCGATTTTATCAGTTAGCGCGTCGCCCTTGCTAGTTACGAATATCGGCTCGTCTAGCTGGACTAGGATTTCGCCGTCTAGCTTTGAAATTTGCTCTAAAAGCTTGACGTATTGCGCCGTTAGCGCGTCTAAATGGCAAAGCGCGCAGCTGCCGTCGGTGGTCTTTGAAAGCGCTAAAAACGTGATAGGGCCGATTAAATTTATCTTGCCTTTTATGCCGGCGGCCTTTGCCTCTTCGTACTCGTTAATGATTTTTGACGCGTCAAGCTTAAACGACGTCTGGGCGCTAAGTTCGGGCACGATGTAGTGGTAGTTCGTGTTAAACCACTTAGTCATCTCCATCGCCACGCCTTTTTCGTTGCCGCGAGCGCAGGCAAAATACTGCTCTAACCCGCTTAAATTCGCAAATCTAGGCGGCACCGCGCCAAATGCCACGATGGCGTCTAACATCAAGTCGTAAAACGAAAAATCGTTCACGCTGATAGCCGAAATTTCGGCGTCTTTTTGGTATTGCCAGTGTCTATTTTTTAGCGTTTTAGCGACGCTTAGCAAATTCTCCTCGCTAAAGCCCTCTTTTTTACTCCAAAGGCCTTCAAGCGCGCGTTTTAGCTCTCTTTTTTCTCCGATTCGCGGGAAACCCGTAACGTAACTTTTTATCATTCTCTTTTCCTTTTTTTAAATTTTTTAACTTCTCGGACGAGCCAAGCCCGTCCTTGCGACGGGGAGCGCTAGCGCTTCCTCGACCCACCTAAAGCACACCGCCGCTTTCGGCGACGGCGTAACGTTTGCAATTTTAATTTCTACTTGCTAGCCTATTTAATGCCGCTCAAAAAAGCGGGCTTAGAAAAGGCGGGTGGCAACCGCTTTTTCGCAAACTAAAGTAAAATTTATAAAAAACCCTGCTAAATAAATTTCGCCCGAATTTTAGGCACTGTTTGGCTTTGTTATTAAAAATGCAATTACAATGCGCTCCTCGCGGCGATAGAAGTAAATTTGTATTAGTGTTTAAAAACGTGAAATTATTTAAAAATTTGGCTGTTTTTTTGTTAAGATTAAAGAGCCTTAAACATGGGGCAAAGCATTAAGCTTATCCTTTGTGTCGAAATTTGAGCCGTATTATAAAGATTTTTGCGAAATAAATCAAGCCGCTTTCGTTAAATTTAACGTAAAAACGGCTTTATAAATTTAACCACACCAAAGCGGTTGTGCGCGGCTTATTTATATCGTCTCTAAAAACCCCGCCCCGCAGTTCATACATCCGCCGCCTACGCCGGCGTCTAGCACCGTATTTATCAGCTCTGGTAGGGCCTTGATATCCCAAACTGCAGGCCACGCTTTTGCTGGCGTTTGGTTGTTGCCGTAGTAAAAATAAAGCGGTTTTTCTAAATCTTGGCGGAGCAAATTTAGCTCGAATTCGCCGTCGTATCTGCGTCCGGTAAGCGTTTCAAATCTTTGTAAAGCATTTGTTTTCATCATCTCAAGATGCCTTGAATCTTGCGCTTCTAAATAGACTTTATGCCCTAAAAGCCCTTGTACCGAGCATATCACGCAGCCTTGCAGCCTTGCTTTGCTTTGCGTAGTTCTGTGTTCACTGAGAGCCACGGTAGTATCTAGTATGTGGATTTTTCCCAAATTTAGCCCGTCTTTTAGCACGGCAAGCGCGATTATTTTTTCAAATTCCGGTTCGTAAGAGGTAAATCTAACGCGTAAATCAGCCCCGTTTAGCAAAAAATCGAAATTCGTTCGTTTAAAAATTTTACCGCTAGGTTCGTGTCTGTATCCCTCGTGCTCGGCATCTGGCAAATGCCTGTAAATAAAACCTTGAATCAACCTGGCAAGAGATTTGCCGATCTTTAAATTCGGGCTTGCTAGCCGCGAGTTTATCGTTATCATTTTAGCTCCTTGAAGGATTTAATCCAAATTATAAAAAATATCGCATTAAAAATTAATTTAAAAAATACAAATACGATTAAATTTTGTAAATTTACGCCCGAAATTTGCTAAAATACCCGCAAAAATCACGCAAGGAGAGCAAATGAAATACGATTTTGACGTGGCCATAGAGCGAGGCGGGACGTATTCGTCAAAATGGAAAACGAGCGGCGATGAGCTACCGATGTGGGTGGCGGATATGGATTTTAAGGTCGCGCCCGAAATTTTAAAAGCGCTGCAAAAGCGTCTAGACAACGGAGTTTTTGGTTACTCGTACGTGCCGCGGGAGTGGAGCGAGGCGATCTGCTCGTGGTGGAGCAGGCGCCACGACATCAAATTTGATCCAAGCTGGCTGATTTTTTGCACGGGAGTGATCCCGATTATTAGCTCTGCCGTGCGCAAATTTACGAGCGTAGGCGATAAAATCGTGATCCAAAGCCCCGTATATCACGTCTTTTACCGCAGCATCGAAAATAACGGCAGGGTCGCGCTCACAAACGAGCTAGCTTATGACGGACACAGCTACGACATTGATTTTAAGGACCTCGAAGAAAAGCTCGCCGACCCGCTAACAACGATGTTTATCCTTTGCAACCCACACAATCCCGTCGGTAAAATTTGGAGCAAGGAAAAGCTATCCAAAATCGGCGAACTATGCGCTAAATACGGCGTTTTGGTGATCTCTGACGAGATACACTGCGACATCACGAGCCCGGGCAAAAGCTACGTGCCCTTTATCCGCGCGAGCGAGACTTGCAAAAACATCTCGATCACCTGCGTTTCGCCGACCAAAGCCTTTAACATCGCCGGCTTGCAAAGCTCCGCCGCCGTAGTGCCAAATCCAAAACTGCGCGCCAAAATGGCAAAAGCTATCAACGACGACGAGGTTGGCGAAGGCAATGCGTTTTCTTGTATCGCGGCGATCGCGGCGTTTGAGCAAGGCGAAGCGTGGCTCGAGCAGATGCGCGAATACGTAGAGCAAAACCGCAAAATCGTGAGCGATTTTTTACAAAACGAACTACCGCAGATCAGGCTTGTAGAGCAGGACGCCACGTATCTGCTCTGGCTTGATTGCCGCGAAATTTGCGACGACGCAAGCGATTTTCATAAATTTTTACGCCAAAAAGCGGGTCTTTGGCTAAACGACGGCAACGCGTATAGGGGTGCTGAAAAATGTTTCCTGCGCCTTAATATCGCCACGCAAAAATCGCGCGTGCTGGAGGGACTAAAACGCCTAAAATCAGGCGCTCTAGCCTACGCGAAAAGCAGGGAATAATATATTTACGAAAAATTGGGATAAAATTTAGACCTTTTTGGTATGATTTGCGCGTCCGACAAGAAAACCTCCTTTTTGTAACGGCGCCTCGGCTCCCCCTGCCGAGGCGTTTTTGTCTTATTCATTAAGCTTTTTTAGTTATAATCCTTCTCATAAATTTACCACGCCTAGCTCAAATTTAAGCAAATTTGGCGTTTCAGGCGAAAGGACGAAAATGCTAACTCACATAGACGAAAATAACCGCCCAAAAATGGTCGACGTAAGCGACAAGGGCGTAACTACGCGCATAGCCGTAGCAAGCGGCATCATAAAAATGTCGCGCGAAGCCTTTGACGCGATCAAAAACAACACGGGCAAAAAAGGGCCAGTTTTGCAAACCGCCGTAGTAGGCGCGATAATGGGTGCGAAAAAGACGAGCGAGCTCATCCCGATGTGCCATCCACTACTAATCAGCGGCATAAACTGCGACATCGAGGAGCTAACCGAAATCTGCGCCTACAAGCTAACCGTTAGCGTCAAGATAGACGGCAAAACAGGCGTCGAGATGGAGGCGCTAACAGGCGTTAGCGTCGGGCTACTAACGATCTACGACATGATAAAAGCGATAGATAAAACCATGCAGATAACAGACATCGCGCTAGAAAGCAAGAGCGGAGGAAAAAGTGGCGACTACGTGCGATCTAAATAAAGAACCCGAAATCATCTATCCAAATTTTTGGGAATACAAAATCATCGTGCTTGATAGTGATAACGCCGAAGCTATCGCGCAGGGCGTCGTAGGCGAAAGGCAACACAAGATAACGCCGTCAAAATCAAGCAAAGAGAGCAAATATAAAAGCTACAATCTAAGCGTTTTAGTTAATTCTAACCAGGAGCGATTAGAAATTTTTTCCGCGCTAAGACGCGTTTGCAAGTACGTATTATAAGGACTTTCATGCAAAATTTAGTCTTCATCCAAACCATAAAAGAGAACAAAAACGACCCGCAAATTTCCGTTTTGATTAGGGAATTTGCGCTAAGCGAGTTTAGAAAAAGCGTTAAAAGCGCAAAAGGCGGCGACGCAAACGCGGCTCTAGCTAAAGAATTTGAGCAAATTTGCGAGGCGCTAAAGAGCGAGGATCTGCTAAACCGCCAAAACGTCGCCAACCTCATCCAAAGCGCGGGCGACGCGCTTAGCGAAGCAAAAGAGCAGTATATCCACCGCCTAATCTACGAAAAAGAGCAGATCGAGCGGCAAATTTACGCGCAAAAAGACGAGATCAAAAACGATGTTCGCGCGCTGCTTGAAAATATGGAAAATTTCATCAAAAGCAGCGACCTGGCGGATAAAGATGAAATTTTAACCGCGATAGACGAAAAAATGCTCTGCGAGCTGCAAATGCTGGGCATCCTAAAAGAGACCACCGAAGCAGCGTTTCTAACCGCGATCGAAAAGGGCGACGACGTAAAAGACACGGTCGAACAAATCGCCAAAAACGTCGTGCTTAGCGCGATAAACGAGGGCGAAGCGAGCAAAGAGCGCATCCTGGAGATCGCAAGGACGGTCTGCGAGGCGGCGAGCGAGATAGCTGACGTCGATCAGGCCTTTGCCAAAGAGCTAATAAGCGGCGCGATCGGAGGCGTAAAAGAGGCGCTTAGCAAAAGGACGGAGAAGTTTATCGAGGAGATCAAATTTGCCCCGGACGGCCAGACGCTGCTAGGCGAAGCTAAAGATTTTATAAGGCTTGAGGAGAGGTTCGTAGCGATGCTGCGCGATATGGCGCGCTCTGAGGAGCCGTCTGCTGCCGTGATAAACGAAATCCTAGACGAGTCCATAGATAGCTACTTCGCCAAATTTAAGCGCCTGCAAAACGACGTTTCCCGCCAGATCGAGCTTCAGCTAGAGGAGCTAAAATTTAACGAAAATATCGATAAATTCGCTAGCCTTGCGGGAGCTAAATTTGAGGAGTTAAAGCGCGAAGTAACTCAAGCCGGCGATAAATTTAAAGAAAATTTTAACGCCAAAGAACGCCTAGAAGCGCTCAAAAAAGATATCGGCGACTTTGAAAAACGAACGCAGGAAAAGCTAAGCGCGATAAATGCGAGCGAGATCGGCGAAAATCTTAAATCAAAATCAAAAGAACTAGGCGAGAAGCTCTACAAAGCCGCCGAAAATCTCATAAAAACCGCCAAAGAAAAGATCGGCAAAAAAGAGGACGAGAAAAAGGACGAGTGAGCCCGACTTTGGCGATTTTGGCTAAATTTGGTAGCTTTTAAGGCGTTTAATTTATACTTATGGCTCAAATTTAACGCCTTTTGCGATAAAAATAAACGACGAAATAAAAACGATGAAAATAATCCAAAATCAAAAATTTTTTAAGCGAAATTTAGCGCAGTTAATAAACGAGTTAGCAGGCGCAAGCGAAAATTCGGCGACAAATCTAGCAGAAGGTCGTTTGATTGATTTTACAGACGATAAAAGCGCGCAAAATAAAAGTAGCGGCGGACTAGTCTTTAAAAACGTAGAGTTTATAAACTGCGACATAGGGCTTAATAACGATCTCGCAAATCCGCAGACGATAAGCGGGGTAAATTTTATCGGGTGTACTTTTAGATCTTGTTTTTTCGGTCCTTGCGTTTTAAGGAACGTTTTGCTTGAAAATACTTGCTTTAACGACTACGGCATACTGGACTCCGTGCTCTTTTGCCGCGTCAAAATCAAGGGCAAAATCACCTCGTTTCGCATAAACAAATGCGGCTTTATGACGCATAAAAATCCAAAACTCCAGCTCAAAATAGACGCTTTTAGACAAGATTTTTACAGCCGTGCCGACTGGGCGCTTGATATCAGCGAGGCAAGGCTTTCTGGATTTGATTATGAGGTATCCCCGCGCGGCTTTTCGTGCTTGATACTTCAACGCAGTTTGTCGTAAGACGAGATAAATTTCACTCTCTAAATCAGCTTAGCTAGGAGTTTGAGAGTAAATTTAGCTACGTGACGGCGTATTTAAAAGATTTTTTAGAGGACGGCCGAGAGGACATCGTGCTAACCGTGCCGACGTCGCGTCCTAAAAAATTTAAAGAGCCCATAGCAGACGGCCTAAACGAGCTGCGGGCTTTGGGGCTAGCGGAGTAAAATTTATTAAATTTACCGCCTGGTTTTAGCATCAAATTTAATCGCTTACGCCGCGAAATAAACTAAATTTCAGCGCGAATTTTAAACCGAGCTTGGCTAAAAACTAACCCTTCAGCCGCAAATTATTCGCATGCGTTAGCGCGATAGCGATGGCATCGGTGATATCAAGCGGCTTGATCTCCTTCGTGATACCCAGAATTTTTTTAACCATAAAGGCTACTTGCTCTTTATCGGCCTTGGCTTTACCCGTGACGGTTTTTTTAACCTGAAGCGGCGTATACTCGGCGAAATCGCCGTGAAGCTGCAAAATTTTAAGACTGAGCGCTCCTCGAAACTGCGCGAGCTTCAAAACCGTTTTTGGATTATACGCAAAAAATATGTCCTCGATCGCCACTTCGTCAAATTTATGATTTTTAAAAATCAGGTCGAGTCCCTCGCAAAGTTCGGTGATTTGATACTGTAAAGAATTCGGTTTTATTTTGATTAGTCCCGCCTCGATCAAAAGAGTTTTCACGGGCGTCTTTTCGACGATCGCATAGCCGCAATTTCGCGATCCCGGATCGATTCCTAAAATTTTCATCTCGTCCTTTTCAATAGTTTTTCACGCT
Organism: uncultured Campylobacter sp.; assembly: GCA_963515575.1. Lineage (GTDB taxonomy): Bacteria > Campylobacterota > Campylobacteria > Campylobacterales > Campylobacteraceae > Campylobacter_A. Next base: position 5,127 of record CAUPYN010000010.1, on the reverse strand, counting down.
TTTTTCACACCGTGAAAAAATGAATTTCAACGCCATTTTAACAAATTTAAGATAAAATCTAGCGAATCAATCTTAAAGGCAAAAATTTGGTCGCAAACGAGGTTTTGGAGCTACTTTCCAAAGAAATTTTACCGTCGGAATTTGAATGCTACATCAAGCAGCTTAAATTTAACGAAAAAAGCTCAAATTCGACAAACGTCGTATTTAACGCGCCAAACGAAATAATCGCTAAATTTATCCAGACCAAATACGCCGCTAAAATCGCTCATCTTTTTGAAGTAAAAACCGGACAAAAGCCAGTCGTCGAAATTCAAGCCCCAACCAAAACCACAAGTAAACCGGCTAAAAAAGTGGACGTCAAAGAGATAAAAGCGCAAAGCAGCCTGTTAAATCCAAGCTACACTTTTGAAAATTTCGTCGTCGGCGACTCGAATCAATTTGCTTTTTTAAGCGCAAAAGCCGTATCTGAACAGCCGGGTAAAATTTACAATCCCCTTTTTATCTACGGTCCGACGGGACTTGGCAAGACTCACCTTTTACAATCGGTCGGAAATTTTTGTCTAAACGGCGGAAAAATGGTTATTTGCGTCACGAGCGAGCAGTTTATCACGGATTTTACTTATAACCTCAACAACCACTCGATGGAGCGATTTCGCGAAAAGTACCGAAACTGCGACGTTTTACTCATCGACGATGTGCAGTTTTTAGGTAAAACGGATAAAATTCAAGAAGAATTTTTCCATACCTTTAACGAAATTCACGCTAAAAACGGACAAATCGTGATGACATCAGACCGCCAACCAAAGTTACTAAAGGGATTTGAAGATAGGCTAAGAACGCGTTTTGAGTGGGGCATCATCGCCGATATCACGCCGCCAGAACTTGATACTAAAATCGCAATTATCAATAAAAAATGCGAATTTGATAAAATTTATCTTGGTACCGACGTCATAAACTATATCGCTACGAACATGGGCGATAACATCCGAGAAATCGAAAGCGCGATAATAAATTTAAACGCTTACGCAAGGCTAATGAGGCAGGAAATCACGCTAGAATTTGCTAAAAACATCCTGCGCGATCAGATAAAAGAAAAACGCGAAAATATAAATTTAGAGAGTATCGTAGAGACCGTAAGTAAAGAGCTAAATATCAAACCTAGCGATATGAAAAGTAAATCGCGCTCAAAAAATATCGTCGAAGCTAGACGCATCGTGATATATCTGGCTAAAAATTTGACGCCAAACTCGATGCCGCAGATTGCGCAATTTTTCAACATGAAAGATCACTCCGCTGTAAGTCACAGCATAAAAAAAATAAACGAACTAATAGAAACGAACGAATATTTTAAAGTTCGCGTCGAAGAACTAAAAAATAAAATTTTAACCAAAGAGTAAAAACGTGAATAAAAGTGAAAAAAATCAAGATCTTATTAACGCCACAAAATACCTATCTACGGAACTAAAAAAGGATGTTAACATTTTCACGTCCCCTACTAATGCTACTAAAAGAAATTTAAAAACAAAAGGAAAAAAATGAAAGTCGCAATTAACAAAAACGCTCTAGAAAGCGTAATAAATAATGCTAATCCTTATTTAGAAAAAAGAGATTTAAGCGCTATAACTTCGCATATATTTATAGCAGCTAAAGACGGTATTTTAAGCATAAAAGCAACCGATCACGAAATCGGTCTAGCTTATAAGCTATCAAACGTCAAAATAATAGACGAAGGAAACGCTACCGCAAACGGTAAAAAGTTGCTTGATATCATAAGAAGTCTAAAAGACGAAGAAGTTACGTTAGAAACGCTAAATAACTATCTCTATATAAAACAAAAAAACTCAAAATACAAACTTCCTATGTATAAATTTGAAGACTTTCCGAATTTTCCTACCGTAGAAAATAAAAATAAATTCGAAGTCGACGCCGTCATGCTAGGCCGAAGTTTAAAAAAAATATTCCCGAGTATCGATAGCAATAATCCAAAATTTGAACTAAACGGCGCATTTATCGACATAAAGCAAAACTACATCAATATAGTAGGAACCGATACTAAAAGGCTAAGCGTTTTTAGACTTGAAACTCCTACGCAGAGTGAATTTTCGCTAATAATTCCAAAAAAAGCAATCGGAGAAATTCAAAAACTGTTTTTCGATAAAATAGAAATTTACTACGACGATACGACTTTGATAGCCCAAAGCTCGAATTTCGAGTTTTTTACGAAGCTAATTAACGGCAAATTTCCGGATTATAATAGAGTAATCCCGCAAGAGATAAAAAAACGTCTAAGATTAAGCAGAGATAAAATGATAGAAGGTATAAAAACCGTCTCTATCATGTCTGAAAGTACCAAAATATTATTTGCCCCGCAAACGGTAAGTTTTGAGAGCATAGTCGAGGATAATTCGGAAGCTAAAACTTCGATTGATTTTGCAACGGGGCTTGAAAGCGAAATTTACGTCGGCGTAAAAAATAGGTATTTGCTTGATTTCTTACAAAATATCGAAGAGGAACATTTTGAATTTGGATTTAACGACTCGAATTTAGCCTTCACTGTTAGCTCAAACGAGCTAAAAACGGTAATAATGCCGATAAATTTATAAAAATAAAAGGTAAATAATGCAGCAAAATTACGGCGCGGAAAATATTAAAGTTTTAAAAGGGCTAGAAGCGGTTAGAAAACGCCCCGGCATGTACATCGGAGATACCAACGTAAGCGGCCTACACCACATGATCTACGAGGTCGTCGATAACTCAATAGACGAAGCGATGGCGGGCTACTGCGATACGATAGACGTAGAACTAACACGCGAAGGCTCTGCTATCATCACCGATAACGGACGCGGTATACCTGTTGATATGCACCCTACGGAGAAAATTTCAGCCGCTACTGTCGTTTTAACGGTACTTCACGCGGGCGGTAAATTTGACAAGGACACTTACAAAGTCTCAGGCGGCCTGCACGGTGTGGGCGTTAGCGTCGTAAATGCACTTTCTAAAAAACTGATCGTAAATATCAAACGCGACGGCAAACTACATAGACAAGAATTCTCAAAAGGTATCCCGCAAAGCGACCTAGAAGTTATAAAAACTACGAATAGAACGGGAACTCAGGTTGAGTTTTGGCCGGATGACAGCATTTTTGAGGTTACGGAATTTAACGATGAAATTTTAACCAAACGTTTTCGCGAACTAGCCTATCTAAACCCGAAAATCACTATAAATTTTAAAGATCAAAGAAACGGTAGAAGCGAGAGTTTTCACTACGAGGGCGGACTTGAGAGCTTTGTAACGGATATGAATAAAAACGAAGCCGTAAGCAAAGCCGTATCCTTTAGCGGCGGTGAAGAGGACGTTTTAGTCGATTTTGCGCTGATGTACAACGATACTTACAGCGAAAATTTACTAAGCTTCGTAAATAACATCAAAACCCCTGACGGCGGTACGCACGAGGCGGGATTTCGCGCGGGTCTAACTCGCGTGATAACAAACTATATCGCAGCAAACGCCGCAGCACGCGAAAAAGACACCAAAATCACCGGCGAAGATATCCGCGAAGGCCTAATCGCGGTGGTTAGCGTAAAAGTACCCGAGCCGCAGTTTGAAGGCCAAACGAAAGGAAAACTAGGCTCAAGCTACGTAAAACCGATCGTTCAAAAGATGGTTTTTGAGGTACTTAGCAAGTATTTTGAAGAAAACCCGATCGAAGCTCGCGCGATAATGGAAAAAGCGCTGATGGCTGCGCGCGGACGCGAAGCTGCCAAAAAAGCTCGCGATCTAACGCGTAAAAAAGAGGGTCTAAGCATAGGAACTCTGCCCGGTAAACTAGCCGACTGCCAGAGTAAAGATCCTACTATCAGCGAGCTTTATCTGGTGGAGGGCGATTCCGCCGGCGGCTCGGCCAAACAAGGACGCGATAGGGTGTTTCAGGCGATTTTGCCGTTAAAAGGTAAAATTTTAAACGTCGAAAAATCGCGTTTAGATAAAATTCTAAAATCAGACGAAATAAAAAATATGATAACCGCGCTAGGTTGCGGTATCGGCGACGAATTTGACGCCGAGAGGCTTCGCTACCACAAAATCATAATCATGACTGATGCCGACGTCGACGGTAGCCATATCCAGACTTTGCTTTTGACGTTTTTCTTTAGATTTTTACACAAAGTCGTGGAAAACGGTCATATCTATCTAGCCCAACCGCCGCTTTACCGTTATAAAAAGGGTAAAAAAGAAATTTATCTAAAAGACGAAAAAGCGCTGAATGAATTTCTAATCGAAACCGGCATCGAAGGGGTCGAGTTTGAAGGTATCGGAAACGCTGATCTCATAGATTTTTTAAAGATAGTAGCGGCTTACAGAAGCGTGTTAAAAGAGCTTGAAAAGCGTTTTAGCGTGATTTCCGCGGTTAGATATATGATCGAAAATCCAGACATCGTTTCAAAAAGCTACGGTGAAATTTATGAAATTTTGAAAAATTATTTGGAAGCACAAGGACACAATATTTTAAACTCATACGTCAGCGAAGAAGAAGCGCGAATTTACGTACAAACAGAAAGCGGCCTTGAAGAGCTTTTGGTAAATGAAAATTTATTTACAAATCCGCTTTACGAAGAAGCGCTTTATATCAGCCAAAAGATAAAAGAGCGCGGCGTCGAGCTAAAAGGCGACGTACTAGACGTACTAGAGGAGATCGAAAAAAATGCCAAAAAGGGCGCTTATATCCAGCGCTATAAAGGTCTTGGCGAGATGAATCCTGAGCAGCTGTGGGAAACGACGATGAATCCGGAAAACCGCCGTTTGCTAAAAATAAACATAAACGATGCCGTAAGCGCGTCAGATACGTTTAATCTCTTCATGGGCGACGAGGTCGAACCTAGAAGAAACTATATACAAGAGCACGCAAAAGACGTGAAACATTTGGACGTATGAGATGCTAAAATCAGAGCTAAAAGAGAGATCCCATCGGTTTAAAACCGCACTTGAAGTATCTTCGATATTCTTTTTCAGTATTATCATTTTAGTCTATATTTTTATTAAAAAAGAAGAGGTTAAATTTGACGCCGACGACATTATTTTAATCACGATTTTGGTTTTGTGTCAGGTTTATTTTACGGTTTATAAAATTTA
>CAUPYN010000009.1:0-23054 GCA_963515575.1 uncultured Campylobacter sp. | reverse complement strand
GGCAAGTCGCATCTAAGCAGACTTTGTTGATATATACGTTTTCATCGAAAAACGGCACGTACACTAGGCCCGAAGGGGTTTTGTTTCGTCCGCGAAGATCAATTCTTGCTTTTACCTTGCCGCGGCGAGACTCAACCCAAACTACGTCGTTATGTTGTAAATTTAGCTTTTGCGCATCGCCCTCGTGCATATAGCAAAGCGCCTCCGGAACAGCACGGTAAAGCTCAGGAACGCGCATAGTCATAGTGCCTGTGTGCCAGTGCTCCAAGACGCGGCCCGTACATAGCCAGAAAGGATACGTAGTATCAGGCATCTCGCACGGATCCATATAAGGGCGGAAGAAAATTTTAGCCCTATTAGCGATAGAAAATTTCTCGTCGCCGCTAGTTACTTTTGCTAGATCGCCTTTTTGCAACTTGGCTTTTTTATTTCCGTAGAATGCAAACTGCTTGCCGTCTTCGGCATATTTTTTGGCATACGGATCGTATTTGGCGTTAAATCTCCACTGAGTTTCTTTACCGTCTACGACGGGCCACCTTAGTCCGCGCACTTTGTGATAAGTATCAAAGTCGGCTAGATCGTGTCCGTGACCGGAGCCAAATTTGCGGTAGTCTTCCCAAAGATATTTTTGGATGAAAAATCCGTAACCCTCAAATACTTTGCCGTCTGAGCCGACTACTTTTCTGCTGTCGCCGAAAACTTCAGAGTTATCAAAATCTTCCATTATCGCGTCTTTTGCAGGATAACTCTTAGCCTCTTCGTTTGCGAAAAGCACGTCAAATAGCGTATCTTCTTCGCTATAACCCATGGCTTTTGCCTCGTCTAGCACGCTTGGGAGCGTTAGCTTATCGTCTACTTTTTGTTCGCCCCAAACCTCTTTTAGCTTAAAGCGCTTAGCAAATTCCAGCATTTGCCACGTGTCGCTCATCGCTTCGCCTACCGGAAGGACTTGCTGACGCCAGTGCTGCGTTCGGCGCTCGGCATTACCGTACGCACCCCATTTTTCGTAAATCATCGCAGTAGGCAAGATTAGATCGGCAACCTTAGCCGAGATGCCCGGATACGGGTCTGAGACGATGATAAAGTTATCCATCTCGCGAGCGGCTTTTATCCAGTGGTTTGCATTTGCGGTATTTTGCCACGGGTTATTTACCTGCACCCACGCCCATTTCATCTTTCCGTCTTCCATATCGCGCATCATTTTTACGTAGTGGGAAGCGACTTTCGGATTTAGCGTGTTTTTAGGAAGTTTCCAAATTTTCTCGCTTATTTCGCGGTGTTCGGCGTTATCTACGACCATATCCGCAGGCAAGCGGTGAACGAAAGTACCGACCTCGCGTGCCGTTCCGCATGCGCTTGGTTGTCCGGTTAGCGAGAAAGCGCCCTCGCCCGGTTTTGCTTGTTTGCCAAGTAGCATATGCACCATATAGGCTTGCTCGTTTACCCAAGTGCCGCGTTGGTGTTGGTTAAAGCCCATTGTCCAAAAGCTAACTACTTTTCTACCTTTTTCGATGTACCAGTCGGCTAGTTGCTTTAGTTTTTTCTTAAATTCTTCCAAATCCTCGTTTGGATCGCCTTTTATTAGAGGAGCAGAGAAATCAAGCGTATAAGGTTTAAGAGCTTCTTTAAATTCTTCAAACGTGATTTGCCAGTGTTTGCCCGCGGTAGCCGTATTTTTATTTTCCATCACATCGCCCTCTTTATAGCCTAGATAGCCCAGAGTCACGCCTTCGTTTTTGCTTAGTTTCTTATGAAGCTCCGTCTCTACGACGTCTTTTTCGTTTGAGTAGTTAGGATGATTTGGATTATTTCTAAGCCCATAGCCGATATCGGCAGGTCCCGTCGCAAATACGCAGTGGCTATTTACGTAGTCCCAATCGATGGCTTCGGGATGATTATAAATGATCTCGTGAGCGATGTAGTTCCAGATAGCGACGTCGCTTGAAGGAGCGAAAATAATCTCCGTATCGGCTATATTTGACGTTCTAGTTGAATACGTGCTTAAATTTACGACCTTTACGCGCTCGGGATTGCTTAGCTTTTTATCGCTTACGCGCGCCCAAAGTATCGGGTGCATCTCCGCCATATTAGCGCCCCAAGCCACGATAGTATCGGTTAGCTCTATGTCGTCGTAGCAGCCCGCAGGCTCGTCGATACCGAAAGTCTGCATAAATCCCGTAACCGCGCTAGCCATGCAGTGGCGAGCATTCGGGTCTATGGAGTTGCTTCTGATGCCCGCTTTCCATAGCTTAACCGCCGCATAACCCTCTAAAATAGTGTATTGACCCGAGCCGAAAACGCAGGCTGAATGCACGCCGTTTTTCTTCATGGTCTCTTTATATTTTTCTGCCATGATGTCAAAGGCTTTTTCCCAGCTAATAGGCTTAAATTTGCCTTTTTTGTCGAATTCGCCTTTTTCATTTACGCGAAGAAGAGGCTGAGTGATACGGTCTGAGCCGTACATGATTTTAGCGTTAAAATAGCCCTTGATGCAGTTTAAGCCGCGGTTTACCGGCGCTTCCGGGTCGCCTTTGACGGCTACGATTTTGCCCTCTTTGGTTGCGATCATTATACCGCAGCCAGTTCCACAGAACCTACATGCCGCCTTATCCCAGCGCCAGCCCTTTTCCGCTTCGTTACCCGCAGCGCTAAGACTTGAGGGAAGCGCTATACCGGCGCTTGCGCACGCAGCGGTTGCGGCGGCGCTTTTTATAAAATCTCGTCGATCCATTGTGTTTTCTCCTAGTTATTTTTTAAGATAGTTCTTAAAAATCACGGCGATATTAGCCGTTAAAAGCTGAATTTGGGTTGATGAAAATTAATTAACTTTTTTGCAATATTTGTTATTTAAATTGAGACAAAAAATATCTTTATTATCCTTATTTTAGGGCTAAAAACTGATTTAAACGCGAAAATATATTTTTCTATACGACTAAATTTAAAGACACGTTTTGATAACCGAACGCATAAATTTTTAGGTCGTGCCGACAAATATATAAAAAAAATGAGTAAAATAGTAACACAGTGTCATAAAAATTTTAATTTTTGAGAAAAATTTATGACACGAAGCGATGTTTTATAAATTTGCAAATAATTAAACGCCCTACTTGAGATAAATTTAAGTTAGAAACGAAAATCATAAATTTTCAAGACGGCGTCGCACAAATATCTCATAAATTTAGCACCGCTTCGTATTTAAAGACTATTAAGTACGACTAACATATCAAATTTATCTTTAACAATTTTTAAAGTAAATACGATATATAATCTCATTTTTATTTTAAAATCAAGGGAGAATAATGAGACTTAGCATTTTTGCTTCAGTCGCTATTTTAGCTACTTTTGTCATCGCAGACACAAAGACAGACGGCTACTCAGTGATGCTTCCAAGCGTAGAAGTCGAAGGCATTTCCGAGCAAGATAACCTTAAAGGCTATATAGCCTACGATAGCGCGGAAGTAAACAGAAACGGACTTAGCAACAAGCAAACGCCTCAAACGATAGAAACCATCGATATCCAAAAAAATCGCAACTACGGCACGAATGATCTTTCAAGCATCCTCGAAGGAAACGCTGGCATCGACGCGGGCTATGATATGCGCGGCGAGAGTATAAAAATAAGAGGCTTTAGCATAGACGGCGGAGACATATATAGAGACGGTGTGAGAGACTCGGGTCAGATCAGGCGTAGTACGGCAAATGTCGAGCGCGTCGAAATTTTAAAGGGACCAGCTTCTATCCTATACGGCAGGAGCGACGGCGGCGCGGTCGTAAATTTAGTCAGCAAGAAAGCAAATTTTACCCCTGTTTATAAGGTCTCGGGCAGATACGGCAGCTGGAGCAGATGGGGGCTTGGCGCAGATGTAAACCATGCGGTAAATAATCAACTAGCCGTACGCCTAACCACCGACGGCGAGCGCGGTAAATCGTGGCGCGAAGGCATAAAATATAAAAATTTTATGATAAGTCCTAGCGTAATCGTAACAAACCAAAGCGGCGATGTAAGCTTTGAGGCGCAGTATACGTACGACAACGCCTGGCGAGTACCCGATAGAACTCCGACCAAAGCCGTCTACGATAAGCTAGGTATCGACTACGAAAAGGGCTTTTCTCACGAGGGCGACTTCGTGGAGGATAGACTGCATTTTTTGCGCACGGAGTTAAATGCCGAGCTAGCTAAAGAGCTAAATTTAAAATGGGTTTTCGGATACAGAAAGGCTAGCCAAAATTTCGATCACTTTTTTGCGGGCAGTATCGTTAGCGGCAACAGACTAAGGCAAAACTACGCAAAGCAAGAGACGGATAACGAAACTATCTCAAACGCCTTTACGCTTACTAAGGAGCTAAATTTCGAGAGATTTAAGCACAATATCGCAGTCGGCTACGATAACAGCGTCGAAACTCGCCATCCAAGGCTCTGGTATAGCAGAACCCATATGCAAGATATAGACCCATACGCATCAAGAGGCAGCTGGACGTCAAACAGAAACGTTCCGCTCACGACCGATAACAAACACCGCGCGATCAATCACGGCGTGTTTTTCGAGGATCTAATCAGCCTTGACGATACGTATAGATTGATGCTAGGCGGTAGGTTTGATTTTTATAAATTTAAAACCAGAAATATAAGAGGCCAAACAAACAGCTACACCGGCGACTCGTTTAGCCCTAGAGTCGGCTTTTTATGGGACTTTGCGACCGATCACACCGCTTACGTCTCGTATTCGCAGAGCTTTGCGCCCTACGGCGGTAGAGGCAACATCGGCATCAGCACCGAAGATACGTCAAAACTTGATCTAAAACCGCAAAATAACGTCCAGTACGAAATCGGGCTAAAAAGCACTTGGGCGGATAATAAATTTAGCTCAAATATCGCGGTGTTTCAGATCGAACATAAAAATATCCGCTATCAGCCAGACCCTACGAACAACCCATATACTTGGGCGGTTCGCGGCAAGGATCGTAGCCGCGGTATCGAGCTAAACGTGCTAGGACAAATTTACGAGAATTTATACCTGCGCAGCTCGCTTGGCTACACGAACGCTAAGGTTACTAAAGACAACTCAAACCCGCTAAACGAAGGGCTTAACCTAAATGAAACCACGCGCTGGCAGGGCAATGTCTTTTTACGCTACGTAAATGCCGACAAATGGTACGTAGAAAGCGGCGTTACCGGCTACTCCAAACGCTACTCCTACTCTACTAGCGGCGGTAGAATACAAGAACAGCACTTGCCTGGTTTTGCTAGAGTGGACGTGAGTGCGGGATATAGCTTCACCGAGCATGCGCAAATGACGCTAGCGATAAACAATCTCTTTGATAAAAAATACTGGCGCTCAAGCTCGAGGCTAGGCGACGAGAGGTCGTTTATGGTGAATTTCCACTATAATTTTTAGTTAAATTTAGCAGGCTCGTCGCGCGGCTAAATTTACGCGCACGGCCCGCAAAATCGCTTTTTATCTCGCGCCTTTATACGATTCTTAATATTAAGCTAAATTTAGGTACATTTAAATTTTAGGAGGATAAATGAGAGCTAAATTTTCTATCATAGCCGCTGTTTTGGTACTAGCTGGATGCGGCGATAACAACATAGATACCGTAAAAAACTACACTTTGCCGCAGAAAAAATCAATGACGATAGGAGCGGCCGTAGACGGGTATGAAGGCTGCAAAAGCGTTAAGTGGGAGGACGTCAGCGCAAAGGATTTAAAAGCGGTTAAAGTAACCTGCGAGGTCTCGGATGCTATCCTTAAAGCTCAGTTTGACAACCAAAACGCCAAATACGAGGAGGCCGTGCAAAAAGCCAAAGACGAGGCGCAAAAAAACGTAGACAAGGCGCTAGAGAGGATAATGCAAACCTATAACGACCTAAAAACCGAGTCCAGCGCCGATGCTAGCAAAGAAGATCTGCTTGCATTAGCGAATAAATTTTGTAAATACGACGAAGAAAAAGAAAAGAAACACACCTTCAGCGCACCGGTAACCTGCGATAACGACGCTCTAACCAGCGAGCTTTTGGATAAACACAAGCTAAACGGAAAATCTCTTATATTTGCTACTTTCGTAAATCAGTTTCAGTGGGTTGCGCTTGACTCGCAGCGTCCGCCAAAGCCTATATTTTTCGGCGATATGCCAAAGAAAATCGGCTCGCGTTCATATGAAATTAAATTTATCATAAATACAGATAAAACCGTCGATCTAGACCGTAAAGCTACGATGATAGAAGACGGGGATCGCAGGGATATTAGCGGTAGCGTGCTTAGCAAATTTTACGACAGATAGGGTTTGGCCGCTTGCGTTATTAGACGCCTAAGGCTAGCATTTTGTGGTTACGTTTTTAAGGATCAATGCAACCTTCTTAACGCCCGTAAAGTTGCGTAAGATTTACCGAGTATGAAGGCTTTTTGCAGGTAAATTCGAGCGATTATCTTTAGCCTTTTTGTGCTTTAAAATCGCGTTTAAATTTAGATTTTAGCGCAAATTTTATCCGCGCTAGTTTATCTAAATTTAGGCGATTTAAAACATAAGCGTTAGCCTTTATTTGCTTTATCAATCACTCCAAAGCTTGGCTTAGCGTCTAAATTTATGAGGTAGGTTCACCAGATTCGCGTTTAAATTTGCAAGCCTTTTACCGGCGGTGATTTAGTTTTTGCGATACTTGTGCGGTTAAATTTATGCCCAAATCTAGCCCGAATTTGACTTTTATTAGACCAGCAAAATACTTCATATAAACCTTGCTAAATAAGCGTAAATTTACGCCTGCAGCGTCAAAACAAAAGATACGCCGCTCTCATTTTGTTTTTGTATTTTGCGCTAATTTACCGCTTTTGCGAACTAGGCGAGCTTAGCTAGCTAGTTTTTAAAATTCACGTAAATTTAAAACCCTCAAATTTACTCTAGCGACTTTTTGCATTTATTTTTTGGCTTTATACGCGCCGACGTTTTAGTTTGTTTTTTACGCCGCGCTTGCCAAATTTGACGACTACTTCAAAACCGGCAACAAACGCAACCCGAATTTAGTCGCTACGTCAAGGTTTTAGCCGCGAGCATAAAGACTCAGAGGGACGGCATCCAAGAAGTAAATTTAGCAAACTTAAAAACGCAGACCGGGCGATATGGTTTTACATTTTTGCAAGTCAAGCTTTACGGTTAATCATAAAATTTAATGCGAAAATATAAAATTTAAAGCTTAAAAACAGCGACCGCGCAGAGTATCTGCCAACAAGCTAAGCCTAAAAATCATAAAAATCGATGAAGAATAAAACTTCTAATTAGACGAGATTGATTTATAAAACAAGAAAAAGAGGCGGACGAGAGGCAAGGCCAAACGCCCGCGCAAATTTAGAAGCGCTGTCCGATAGTAAATTCAAACGTACTCGTATCGTCGCCGTCTTGCTTTTTGAGCGGTTTAGCGAAGATTAGCTGAAGCGGTCCCATAGGCGTTACCCACTCGATACCAGCACCCGCACTGTATCTACTGATGCGTCCGTCGATATGATCTACGATACCTGGAGCCGTGACATTTGCGATCTTGCCGTGGATCACGCCGTAGTCAAAGAACAGCACGCCGCGCATCTTTACGCGCTCTATCAGCGGGAAGCTAAGCTCAGCCGAGCTGTTAAACGACATATCGCCGCCAGTCTCGTACCAACTGCCGCTAGAGACTTTGACTTTAGGAGAGACGGTTCTACTCTCAAATCCGCGTAGATTTCTGATGCCGCCTAGATATAGCCTCTCGTTGATAGGTACCCAGCCGCGATCCCAAATTTTACCAAAGCTTGATTTAAACCTGAAAATAAGGTCATAGTCCACCCACTCTCTGATGCCTTGATACCAGTTAAAATTCGTTCTGCTCTTTAAAAATTTCTCATCTCCGCCCACGCCCGCAAACTCTAGGCTAGTGCTTGCGATGATACCTGTGCGAGGCAGGTAATAATCATCCGTGCTGTTATAGGTGATAGACGGGATGAGCGAGCTTTTTAGGCTCTTGCCGTCTTTGTAGCCGACGGTTTTTAACACGTCGCTAAGCCCGCTGATACGGCTTTGTTCGATGATATAACCCAAAGACGCGCTTAAATTTCTGGTTAGTTTTCTACCCACCACGACGTTTAAACCGTATGATTTTTCGTCGTAACTGTTCCAGTTATAGTCGTTAGCGTATAGCGTACCGCCTAGGCTATATTCGCTATCAAAAAGGCGCGGGTTGGTTAAACCTATCTGGCCTGAGAGTTCGTTATCGCTTCTATCGACGCTTACGACGCCCTTCATGCCGCTACCGAACACGTTCGTATCCGACAAACTTGCGTTAAGCAGTAATCCGTCCGAGCTGCCGTAGCCGATACCGCCGCTGATAGAGCCGGTGGAGGCCTCTTTTACTTTTACGAGTAGATCGACTTGATTTGCTCCGACGCGTTGCTCCTCGATCTCGACATCGTCAAAATAGCTCGTTCGTTTTAGCGCGTCCTTACTATCTTGCAAGTCGGTTCTGCTATATAAATTTCCCTCCGTGAGGTACAGCTCTCGCCTAACGACTCTATCTACGGTTCTATCATTGCCTGAAATTTGTACGTTTCTTATATATACTTTTTCGTCCGGCACGACCTCGTAGACGATACTTACGGTCTTATCCTCGACGTTTTTCTCGGTTTTCGGATTTATCCTTACGAATGCATATCCCTTATCCGCCACGATATCGTCAAGCTTTTTCATGTCTTGCCTTAGGCGAGCGGAGTTCATCACGTCGCCGCTCTCTAGCCTAAAGTCTTTTAAAATTTTCTCTTTATCAAGCTCTAAAAACTCAGGCGCTTCGATATCTACGCTAGATACCCTATACTGCTCGCCCTCGGTCACGTAGTAGGTGAGGTCTGCGGTGTAGTTATCCATATAGGCGTTTAGATACGGATTTGAGACGGTGGCGTCTAGGTAGCCTTTTTGATAGTATTTATCTTGGATTCTCGCAGGATCGTTTGGTAGCTCAAAAAGCTTAACCTTACCGTCGTTTCTACCCCACATCCAGCCCATAAATTCGCGCTCTTTATTCGCTACCACAGGCTCCACGTCGTCATAATCAAAAAGCTTTGCGCCGACTAAATTTACGTTTTCTATTATGATATTTTCGCCGCGGTTTATGTTCATCGTGACAAAAAGGCTGCTTTCATTGCCCGCTACCGGCTCTTTGGTTACGTCTACGATAGTGTCAAAGTAGCCTTTTGACTCGTAATACTGCCTGATGCGCTCTTTTGCGCGCTCGATGGCTAGCTCGTCGTACATGTTGCCTTGTTTGATATTGATTAGCCCGTCGATAGCGGTTTTATCGTTAGTCACTACGCCTTTGATATCGATACGTGCGATGCTAGGCTTTTCTTTTACCGTTACGGTTACGTCGCCGCCCTCGTTTTCGATATAGATATCGTCGAAGTAGCCCTGCCTAAAGAGCTTTGCAATCGCTCTATCAGTGCTATCGCCGCTTAGCTCGTCGCCGACTTTTAGCCCCATTATCTCCTTTGCCGTTTCGGGAGACAGATGGACGAGGCCTTTAAAATTTATGGAAGTTATCTGCTGGGCATTTGCCAAAACAGCACCCAGAAGTAGTAGAAAAACGCTTTTTTTCATTTATTTAACCTAAAAGTGATGATAAGGCTGTATAATAGCACATTTTATTTTTAAACAATATAAATTTAAAAGGCTAATTTATGAAAATCGGTATCGTAGGCCTAGGACTCATTGGCGGCTCGCTAGGTCTTAGCCTAAAAAACGAAAAACTAATCAGCTGCGTTAGCGGCATGGATCTAAGCAAAGAGCATGAAAAACAGGCGATGCAGCTCGGTCTTGTGCATGAAATTTTAACCCTTGAGCAGATGAAGCAAAAGTGCGATATGATATTTCTAGCCATCCCCGTAGAAGCCATCATCAAAATCGTCAAAGAATTTGAAGGTATCGGCGAAAATACGACTATCGTCGATCTTGGTAGCACTAAGCAAAAAATAATCGAAGCCGTACCCGAGAGCATCAGGCAAAATTTCATCCCCGCTCACCCGATGGCGGGCACCGAGTACTCCGGCCCAACCGCAGCTTTTTCGGGGCTTTTTAAAGATGCCGTCGTAGCCATTTGCGACTTTAAAGAAAGCGGTGAGATGCACGTCAAGCGCTCGGTCGAGCTGTTTTCGCACCTGGGCATGAAGATCATTTTTATGAGCGCGGCGGAGCACGACCATCACGCCAGCGTCATCTCTCACCTACCCCACGCCATCAGCTTTTCGCTAGCTAGCAGTGTACTAAAAAAGGAAAACAAAAAAAATATCATCGCGCTAAGCGGCACTGGATTTAACGGTATGATTAGGATCGCCAAAAGCTCGCCCGTGATGTGGACGGATATCTTTAAACAAAACAAGCAAAATTTGATAAATTCGATAGACCTTTTCAAAAAAGAACTGGACGAATGCGAAAATTTAATCAAAAACGAGAAGTGGGACGAGCTGCGAGAATGGATGAATGAAGCTAGAAAAATACGCGAAATTTTATAAATTCGAGGGTAAATTTACCTTAAATTTATCGCTTTTTAGTAAAATCGGTCTCTTTAAGATTTAGGAGATTTTATGAGAAGACGCGGCAATCCGAATTTAATATTTTTCGGCGTTATTATTTTACTTTTAGTTGCGGCGATAGCTTTTTTATTTACTTCAAAAACGTTTGAGCGCGAAGCACCAAGTATAGCCATCTCAGATCAAATTTACTGGAACCTAACCTCGCCTCTGCCGATCAAAATAACCGACGAAAGCGGCGTGAAATCGGTTAAAATTTCGCTCGTAGACGAAAAAGGCAGCGTAAATTTGCTAACTCAAAAATTTGAAGCGCCGTCTAAAATCGTAGATTTAAATTTGACCTTTCCCAAAACGGGATTTGGCGCGCAAAAAGACATCTACAACATCGTAATAGAGGCCACAGATACTAGCAAATGGGGATTTTTCCTCGGCAACACGCAAAAAAAAGAGGTCAAAATCACCGTCGATAACAAAAAACCCGACGTAAATATCCTAAATCACTCCTACGCCATCACCAAAGGCGGCAGCGCGACGGTCGTGTTTAAGGCGACTGATGAAATGCTAAAAGAGGTCTATATCGAGACAAATTACGGTAAAAAATTTATCCCGAGCAAATTCGTAAAAGACGGCTACTACGCCTCGCTAGTGGCTTGGCCGGCACAGCAAGGCTCGTTTAGCGCCGACGTCGTGGCGCTTGACGCGGCGGGAAACATAACCAAAAGCAAGATAAGATTTTTCTACCAAGATAAAAAATACCGCATTTCAAAGATAAAGCTAGACGGTCAAAGTAGATTTTTAAACGAAAAAATCCCCGAGCTAGCGCAACAATACGCTAAAAACTACGACGCAATGAGCAATCTGGAAAAAATGAAATTCGTAAATGAAAATCTCCGCGAGGCAAATGAGAAAATAATCTCACAAATCGCCGCAAAAGTAGAAATAGACGCTGCGGAAAACTTTAGCGTAAATAAATTTTATCCGCTAAAAAACGGCAAAGCCGTAGCAAGCTTCGGCGATCACAGATACTACACCTTTGAGGATAAAGACGTCAGCGAAAGCTGGCACATGGGTATAGACCTGGCCTCAACACAAAAAGCCGACATCGTCGCTAGCAATGACGGCATAGTCGAATTTGCCGCGGATAACGGCATCTACGGGCGCAACATCCTGATAAATCACGGATTTGGGCTATTTTCGCTCTACGGACACTGCAGTTCGCTAAATGTCAAAGCCGGCGACTCGGTCAAGGCGGGCGACGTCATCGCAAACACGGGCGTTACGGGGCTAGCGATGGGCGATCACTTGCACTTTGGTATGCTAGTGCAAGGTATAGAAGTGCGCCCGGAGGAGTGGATGGATAACGGCTGGATGAAGGATAACGTCACGGGCGTTTTAAGCGCGGCTAAAAAAATGGTCGAATAAATTTGCCATTTTGTTGTAAATTTGTTGTATAATGGCAAGAATAAGAAAAATAAGGGCGAAAATTTGAAACAAACAACTATAAAATCATCCGTAGAAGGCGTAGGTATAGGGCTTCACAAGGGCGAACCGATAAAAATCACGCTTGAGCCGCTCGGGGCAAATTCGGGAATAATATTTTACAGAAAAGACCTCGGAGTGAGCTTTAAAGCAGAGCCGAAAAACGTGATAAACACTCAAATGGCAACCGTAATCGGCGGCAAAGAGGGCTACATTTCGACGATCGAACATCTCCTTAGCGCGATAAACGGCTACGGCATAGATAACGTCCGCATAGTCCTAGATGCCAACGAGGTGCCGGTCATGGACGGCTCGGCGATAAGCTACTGCATGATGCTGGATGAAGCGGGCACGGCTGAGCTAGAAGCAGATAAAAAAGTAATCGTAATCAAACGCCCTGTAGAAGTAAACAAAAACGGAAAATTCGCCAGAGTAACGCCGTCAAATAACCCGAAATTCGACTTTACGATCAAATTTACCCACCCGATAATCGGCGAGCAAAACTACGTGTTCGAGTTTAGCAAACAAGCCTACATCGAAGAGATCGCACGTGCAAGGACATTTGGATTTTTAAAAGACGTGCAGATGTTAAGAGCGCAAAATTTAGCCCTCGGCGGAAGCTTAGACAACGCCGTAGTTATCGACGATAATAAAATTTTAAATCCCGAAGGTCTGCGCTTTGAAAACGAATTCGTTCGTCATAAAATTTTAGATGCGATCGGCGATCTAAGTCTGATGGGCGCGCCTTTGATGGCTGATTATACGAGCTTTGCAGGTAGCCACGAGCTAAACCACGAGCTAACGCTAGCCATCCTAAGCGACGATAAAAACTACGAAATCGTCACGCTAAAAGGCGATTTCGCGCGCGAGTACCAAAAGGTATTTGCATAAAAAATATCCAAATTTTAGTTATCGCTCTTAGCTCGCCGCTAATCGTCGGCGTTTATGACGAAAATGGCGAGCTTATAGAGCAAATTTCTAGCGAAGAAAAGTCCGACGTCTCCCTGGTAAAAATAATGGACAAGATTTTAAACGGCGGCAAATTTAATCTGCAAAAAATTGTCTACGCAAACGGCCCGGGAAGCTTTATGGGCGTGAAAGTCGCCTACGTCGTTTTAAAGACGATTAGCATCGTAAAAGAGTGCGAATTTTACGCGGTTAGCGGCTTTGAGCTAAACGGCGGCGCGCCGATACGGGCGAATAAAAACTTAAGCTTTGTAGATACGCCCGATGGCATAAAACTACAAAAAGCGCAAGCGGGCGAATTTGGCTTACCGCAAAATTTAGCCGTTTTAAATCTAAATTTAGATACTCTACCAAATTACGTTATACAAGCCGTTTAGGAGATTTTTTGCAGATTTTAGTTCCTGCCACGAGCGCAAACATCGGTCCAGGTTTTGACGCCCTAGGACTTGCTTTAGAGCTACACAACACAGTCGAGATAACGAGGGCAAACTTCGCCTCCGTGAGCATTTTGGGCGAAGGCAAAGACAACGCGCTTCTTAAGAAAAACAACATTTTTTTATCTATTTTCAACGAAATTTACGTCAAACTAACGGGCAAAAAAGATACTTTTCGCATGATTTTTACCAATAAGATCCCGTTTTCTCGTGGCCTTGGAAGCTCCTCTGCGGTAATCACTTCAGCCATCGCGGCAGCTTATGCGGCGGCAGGATTTAAGGCTGATAAAAGCGCGATTTTAAACCAAGCTCTAGTTTACGAAAACCACCCCGACAACATCGCTCCGGCTACGCTTGGCGGCTTTGTTAGCTCGGTCGTTGAAAACGGCAAGGTAAAATCTCTAAAAAAACCTTTAAGCGCCGATATCAAAGCCGTCGTCGTGATCCCGGATAAGCCGATGAGCACAAACGAATCTCGCGCCAAGCTACCTAAAAATTTCACTATGGGCGAGTGCGTTAGCAACCTCTCTCACGCCGCATTTCTCACGGCTTGCTTTTTTAGCGAAAATTACGAACTTTTAAGGACGGCGGCAAAAGACGTCATGCACGAACAAATCCGCATGCAAAGCCTGCCAGAGCTCTTTGAAGCGCGCAAGATAGCCTACGAAAACGGCGCGCTTTTAAGCACGCTTTCAGGCAGCGGATCGAGCTTTTTAAATATCGTTTACGCGGGCGATGCGGCAAATTTAAAACAAAAACTGCAAGATAAATTTAAGAGCTTTCGGGTTGAAATTTTTAATTTCGACAACGACGGGATAAAAATCCTACAAAGCTAAAAAAAAGCTAAAAGAAGGTATAATAATGGCTCAAAAATTTATCCCTATCAGGACGTGCGTGGTCTGCAAAAAGCGCTTTGAACAGCAAATTTTGCGTAGATACAGACTGATAAATTCTTCGCTATTTTTCGGAAACGGAAACGGACGCAGCTTTTATCTTTGCGAAGAATGTCTAAAAAAAGACGAGAAAATTTTAAGAAAATCGCTCGGAAGAGTCGCAGGCAGCTTTATAGCGACGCTACAAAACGGGCAAAATTTAAAGGAGATACTCTTAAATGGGGACTGTTCGAATTTCAGAGATAGCAAATGAGCTCGGCTACAATAGCAAAGAGGTTTTAGAAAAGGCTATTGAGCTTGGGCTAAAGGTCAAAACGCACTCAAGTGGCGTTAGTCCTGAAGAAGCGGCGGCGCTATACACCTACATCCAAACCGGCGAGATCCCCGAAGCTCTCAAGCAAAAACCCGAAAAGAAAAAACCAACCGTAAGAAAAGCGGAAGCTAAAGAGGGCAAAGAGGAAAAAGAAAGCAAGCCAAAAGAGGCTAAAAAACCAACCGCCGCAAAAGAAGAAAAGCCTTTGCCAAAAGAAAAAGTAGAAACAAAAAACGACGAAAAATCCAAAAAAGAGCAAAAAACAGTCATTCAAAAACCGGCCGAAAAAGCGCCGGAGCCAAAAATCCAAGCAGCTCCCAAAGAGGAGCCAGAAGCCCAACCTGTGGCTACCGAGCCCGTTCAGCCAAAAGAAAGCTTAGCCGATGTTAGCCTGCAAAAAAGACGCGGCCTAGTCATCGTAAAAAAGAAAAAAGACGAGCAGCCAGCACCTAGAGCAAGCGAGAGAAGAGAGTCTGCGCCGGCGCTAAATTTGGAAAATATGTTTAAATTTAGCGACGAAAAGATCGAACGCAAAAAGAAAAAAGAGAAAAAACCGGTCGTCGCAACCAAAAAAGACGGCGCTACAAAGATGGATCTACTCGGCGACCGCGATATGGCGGACATCGTGATAGACGACGAAGACGTAGTTATATTGCCCGATTTTTCAGTACGAACGCAAACTCCGGAGCCTCAAAAAATCAAACAACCGACAAATACGGGCTATAAGCCGGTCCTAAATACCTCCATAAGCTCGTTTCTAGAACAAGGCACAGCGCGCAGGCCTCGCAAAAAACATAAAAAATCACAACGCGCCGACCATAACAACGAATCGGTAACCTACGTCGAGATACCAAAAGAGATCCGCCTATACGAATTTGCCGACAAAATCAACAAGCAGCCTAGCGAAATCATCGGCAAACTCTTTATGCTCGGCATGATGACGACCAAAAACGATTTCTTAGACGAGGATGCGATAGAAATTTTGGCCGATGAATTCGGTATCGAGGTAAATATCGTCGATACGCAAGAAGCATTTGACTACGTTAAGGCCTACGACGAAGAAGAGGAGCAGCTAGACGATGCAAATTTGACCGTCCGCGCTCCGGTTATCACCATCATGGGTCATGTCGACCATGGCAAAACCTCGCTGCTAGACTACATCAGAAGCTCGCGCGTAGCAGCGGGCGAGGCGGGCGGCATCACGCAGCATGTTGGCGCCTATATGGTAAATAAAAACGGTAAAAACATTACCTTTATCGATACTCCTGGCCACGAAGCCTTCACGGCTATGCGCGCTAGAGGAGCCAAAATCACCGACATCGTCATCATCGTAGTCGCAGCCGACGACGGCGTAAAACCGCAAACAAAAGAGGCCGTGAGTCACGCAAAAGCCGCCGGCGTCCCGATCATCATCGCAATAAACAAGATGGACAAAGAGGCCGCAAACCCCGACAAAGTAAAAAGCGAACTAGCCGAGCTAGATATCCTATCTACCGACTGGGGCGGCACGTACGAGTTCGTATCGATCTCGGCAAAAACGGGTATGGGTATAGACGATCTGCTTGAGATCGTACTCTTGCAGGCTGAAATTTTAGAATTAAAAGCAAATGCAAAAGCAAATGCAAAAGCAGCCATAATAGAAAGCTCGCAACAAAAAGGCCGCGGTCCGGTAGCTACCGTTATCGTAGAAAATGGCACTCTAAAAGTCGGCGATATCGTGGTTGCAGGCGTTGCATACGGCAAAATAAGAAGCATAACCGACGATCAGGGCAAAATTTTAAAAGAGATAAAACCTGGCGAATGCGGCGTGATAATGGGCCTTAGCGAAATTCCTGAAGCCGGCGAAACGCTAATAAGCGTCAAAACCGACAAAGAAGCCCGCGAATACGCACAGAAAAAAGCTGAATATCTGCGTCAAAAAGAGCTTAGCAAGACGACAAAAGTAAGTCTAGAAGAGCTTAGTGAAAAGATCGCCGAGGGCGAGCTAAAATCGCTCCCTGTCATCGTAAAAGCCGACGTGGGCGGCTCGCTGGAAGCAATAAAGGCAAGCCTAGAAAAGCTTCGCAACGACGAGATAAAAGTAAATATCATCCACTCGGGCGTGGGCGGCATCACCCAAAGCGACGTAGAGTTAGCCAGAGCTAGCGAAAACTCCGTGATTTTAGGCTTTAACATTAGGCCTACCGGCGAAGTGAAAGAAAAAGCCAAAGAAAGCGGCGTCGAGATCAAAACCTACAACGTCATCTATAACCTGATCGACGACGTCAAGGCGATCCTAAGCGGTCTAATGTCGCCTGTAATCCACGAGGAGCAGCTCGGCCAAGCACAAGTACGCCAAGTCATCAACGTCCCTAAGGTAGGCGCGATCGCAGGCTGCATGGTAACCGAAGGTACGATAAACCGCGGCGCGAAAATCCGCCTGATCAGAAACGGCGTGGTCGTACACGAGGGCACGGTAAGCTCGCTAAAACGCTTCAAAGACGACGTAAGAGAGGTAGCGCGCGGCTTTGAGTGCGGCGTGGGCATCGATGGCTACAATGACATCAGAGAGGGCGACTACATCGAGAGCTTTAAAGAGGTAGAGGAGCAAGCTAGCCTATGAACCCCTCGGAGATAAAGCGCCTGCGTACGCAAAGCGTACTAAAAGAGCTATTGCCCGAAGCCCTATCTACGCTTGAGGACGAGCTTTTACACGGACTTTGCGTGACCGACGTCGAGTGTAAAAAGGGCAGATACGACGCATTCGTTTATCTAGATAAAATGATGTTTGACGAACGCGAGCAGGCCTACATACTAGACCGCCTAAAACGCGTATCAAAGCACCTGCAAAACCACTGCATGGCTGCCGAGGGCTGGTATAGGGCGCCAAATTTTCACTTTAAATTTGACGATAGGCTCGAGTACCAAAACCACATGGACGATTTGTTTGAAAAAATCTCAGAGGATCTAAACAAAAATGCAAAATCTTGAAAATCTGATCTCGCAGTGCGGCGTGCAGCTCTACGACGTCGAGGTCGCAAACGAAAACGGCAGAGCCATTTATAGGATCTATATCGCAAAGCCCGGCGGCGTAAATTTAGACGACTGCGAAAAGGTTTCGCGCCTACTCTCGCCGATATTTGACGTCGAGCCGCCGCTTAGCGGAGACTACGTGCTAGAGGTTAGCTCGCCCGGACTTGAGCGAAAGCTAGAAAAACCGAGCCATTTTATCTCAAGCGTCGGTGAGTTAGCTAAAATCTCGGCCGAAGTAGACGGCGAAAATAAAAAGCTAAAAGGTAAAATTTTATCCGCCGATGGCGATGAAATCTCGCTTGAAAGCGAAGGTCAAATTTTAAAAATAAAAATCGCGAATATAAAAAAGGCAAAAACCTATATCGAGTGGTAGTATTAAATTTAAAGGCTCGAATTTGTACAGCAAGATAGTCTAAATTTCTGCAAATTTGAGCGCTTTAAATTTATATCGCAAAACTTAAATGCGCCGCAGTCAAATTTCTTAAATTTAACCTCAAATTTACAAACCGCCTCCGTGTAAATTTAAATTTCCCCAAAAGCACAAAAAATGGCGCCGTAAATTTTAGCGATTCTGCCCGCCTACTCCCCAAAGCGCGTAGCGTAAATTTAATACCCGACTAGCAAAACATAAGCTAACTTTGGCTATAATCCCTAAATTTTTTAAAAAGTAGGAATCATGAGCTTTTTAGATATTTTTTCCAAAACAAGAAAGCAACAATCCGCTCCTAGCGAGGCTCCGGCGCACTGGGTCAAATGCGATAGCTGTCACTCGCTGATGTATTACAAAGAGGTCGAGGCAAATTTTAACGTCTGTCCAAAGTGCGGTTTTCACATGAGATTAGCCGCCGACAAGAGGATAGCGATGATCTGCGACGAGGGTAGCTTCGTCGAGCTTGACACCAAGCTAAAGCCCGTCGATCCGATCAAATTCGTCGATAAAAAATCCTACAAAAAACGCATAAGCGAAAACGAGGAAAAAACGGGCAGAAGCTCTGCCGTGATCTGCGGCGAGGCCAAGATCGACGGTATGAACGTACAGCTGGCGGTTTTTGATTTTGGCTTTATGGGCGGGTCTTTAGGCTCAGTCGAGGGCGAAAAGATCGTGCGCGCCGTAAAAAGATCGCTCGATAAAAAGCAGCCTCTCATCATCGTTTCGGCTTCGGGCGGAGCGAGGATGCAGGAGAGTACGTTTTCGCTGATGCAGATGTCAAAGACCTCTGCCGCACTAAAGCTGCTTGACGAGGCAAAAGTGCCGTATATCTCGGTCCTAACCGATCCTACGATGGGCGGAGTTAGCGCGTCTTTTGCCTGGCTAGGCGACGTCATCATCGCAGAGCCCGGCGCTCTCATCGGCTTTGCCGGACAGCGCGTTATCAAGCAAACCATCGGAGCCGATCTGCCTGAGGGCTTTCAAAGATCGGAGTTTTTGCTAGAGCACGGCCTAATAGACGCCATAGTCGAGCGCAAAGAACACAAGCAGTTTTTAAGCGATATGATAAGGCTGCTCTCAAACAACCCGGCCTACGCCGCTAAGCAGCCTAGCGCTCAAAATTTGGACGACGAGGAATAAAATTTGGAAATTTCCGTGTTTTGCATCCAAAAGTCAAAACGTGAAAATTTTGAAAACGAGATCAAAGAGTACGCTAAGATGTCGTCTAAGTTCGCTAAAATTTCAGACGTCGTCATCTTTAACGACAAGATCGCCAAAGCCCAAAGCAAAGGGCGAGACGAGGCGCTAAAAGCTTACGACGAGGTTTATGAGCCGAATTTAAACGGCTTTTGCGTGGCGCTTGACGAAGCGGGTCGCGAATTTAACAGCGAGGAGTTTGCCAAACTCATCTCGGACAAGGCTCAAATTTCGTTTTTTATCGGCGGAGCTTACGGGCTTAGTCAAAATTTTAAACAAAAAACAGATGCAGTCGTTAGCCTGAGCCGCATGACGATGGCGCACAAGATAGCAAAGCTTATGCTTCACGAGCAGATTTTTAGAGCTCTTTGCATAAACGCTAACCACCCATATCACAAATAAAGGAACAAAATGCGCAAAAGCGACCTGGAGCAGTTTAAGGCACTTTTACTGGAGCGAAGAGCACAGATAACTAAAAATATTTTAGACTCGTCAAACGAGATGGCAGGACTACGCCAAAGCGGCGTCAGCGACGAGTTTGATATCGCTTCCGTAAACGCCGATCAGCTCATCGAGCAATCAATCAGCGCTCAACAAAGACAAGAACTAGCCGAGATCGACGTCTCGCTGCGAAAGATCGCCGACAAAACCTACGGCATCTGCGAGATGTGCGAGGAGGAGATCGGGTTGGCGCGTCTGCGTGTAAAACCGCACGCAAAATACTGCATCACCTGCCGTGAGATAGTGGAAAAAACCGCAAAATAGGGGTACGCCATGCAAATCAAACGTTTTATAGCTTGCGCCGTGCTTTACCTGGTCGTAGTCGGCGCGATCGTTTATTTTTTTGAGAACGGCTCTTACGAACTTCATCTTAAATTTGCCCTCTTTGGCAGCGGCACCGAGTATGCGCTAAATTTACCCGTCGCCGTCTGGATGATACTGCCGCCTACGATTTTGACGCTATTTTGCGTGCTTCATATGGCCTATCACGGGTTTAAATTTTACGCCTTTAAACGCAAAATTTCGCACGACGAGAAATTTTACAGAGAGCTCGGCAAAGAAATTTTGCTAGGCCTTGATACGAACAAAGACTTTAAAACGAACTTTTATAAAATCCCGTCCCAGATAGCCAGAGTCCTCTCGCCGTGGGATAGGTATAAAGACGCGAGCATCGAGGGTGAAGAGCTACAAAACGCCCTAGGAGTAATGCGCACGGTCAAAAACGGCGAAGTAGCAGACCTAAAGAAATTTAAGCTACCTAAGGACAATCCGCTCTTTATCAAAAACGAGCTAAACAAAATAGCAAATTTGGACGGATACTATCTAGAAACTCTTAAAAAACCTATGGGCGATCAAGGCGAAATAGTCCGCGAAGCAAGGAAAAAGCTAATAAATTTAGGCTCGCTCGCCGATATCAAAAAATTTGCTCCCGATCTGGACGAAAAAGAGATCATGATCCTTATCGCCCGCTTTGCCAAAGACGAGATAAATTTGAGCAACGACGAGATTTTGGAGCTGTTAAATTCGGATAAAATTTCAAAAGATAGCTTTAGTATCAGCGCCGTGACGCTAAAAAGCAAAATCGCTCCGGACGCTATCATTGGCATCTTCGAGCGCCTTAAAAACGAACGCCAAGAGGCCCAGGAAGCATACGTCTATCTGCTGTTTGAGTTTGAGATGCTAGAGCGCGCGCAGGAGGTTTTAGCAGGCCTTGAAGCCGGCGAATATCAAAATTTCCGCACCTTGCTATACCTCAGACAAAACGGCAAAAACGTCCCGACAGATCTATTTGTCAAGCACGCCCATTGCTGATAGATTTTTTAAAAAAGCCGCTTTTTCTAGCTCCGCTCGCGGGCTTTTCGGATCTGCCGCTTAGAAGCGTGGTCAAGCAGTTTGGCTGCGACGTGACCGTAAGCGAGATGATAAGTGCAAACGCCCTAGTCTACGAGGGTAGCAAAACGCTTGAGATGCTCAAAAAATCTCCGCTTGAAACGCCCTATATAGTGCAGATCGCAGGCAGCGACGCGGACATCGTCAAAAAAGCGGTGGAGATTTTAAACGGTATCGAAGGCATCGACGGTATCGATCTAAACTGCGGCTGCCCAGTACCAAAGGTCGTCAAACAGTCCGCAGGCTCTGCTCTGCTAAAAGATATCTCGAACCTAAAACGTATCGTAGAAACCATCAAAAAAACCTCAAACAAGCAAATGACTAGCGTCAAATTGCGCCTAGGTTTTGACGAGAAAATACCCGAAATTTTAGCCCTCGCCGCGCAGGACGCCGGAGCTGACTACATCGCATTTCACGGACGCACGAGAGCCGGCGGCTATACGGCAGCGGTAGATTACGCCGCGATCGGCCGAGCTAAAGAAACAGTAACCATCCCCGTCATCGCAAACGGCGACATCTCGCCCGAAAATGCGGCCGACGTGCTAAATTTTACCAACGCCGACGCGCTAATGATAGGACGCGCCTGCATCGGCAAGCCGTGGGTTTTCCACGAGATAAAGACGGGCGGCAGCATCGACGCGGCAACGAAAAAGGCGATCATCTTGGCGCATTTTGACGCGATGATCGAGCACTACGGCGAGCACGGAGCGGCGATATTTCGCAAGCACCTACACCGCTACTCCAAAGGTATAGACGGTGCAAGCGCCTTTCGCGACGAGATAAACCACATAGCCGAGCCTGACATCCTGCGCCAAAAAATCCAAACCTTTTTCTAACCATGCAAGGCTACATCCTGCACACGCAAAAAGTGCGCGACGAAGACCTGCTCGTCTACATCCTCACACCCTCGCTGCTAGTCAAATCCTACCGCTTCTACGGCGCGCGCCACTCAAACGTCCTGCAGGGCTACAAGATCGACTTCGAACTCGAAGGCGGCGAAAACTTCCTCCCGCACCTGCGCAGCGTCCTGCACCTAGGCTACCGCTGGCTACTCTCGCGCGAGCGGCTACTCGTGTGGCAGCAGTTTATGCGCCTACTCTACGCGCACCTGCGAGACGTCGAGCAGATAGACGAGGTGTATTTTCGCGAGCTTGAGCTTTGTGCCTCACGCTTTGACAGGGGCGCTCCCAAACGCCTACTCATCGAGAGCTACGTGCGCATTTTAGAGGCCGAGGGCAGGCTGCACGACGAGCTTTTTTGCTTTATCTGCGACGAGCTCGTGGATGATAGCGTTGCGCTAGCTAGGAGCTTCCTACCCGCTCACGAACACTGCGCCGCGCAAAAGGGCTTTGAGATAGAAAAGATAAAAATGCTCTTTAGCGAGCGCTCTACGCTGCTACTTGACGATGACGAAGTAGACGCACTCTACTCGGTTTTGCTTCAGGGACTTTGAGTCGCTTGCGAAATTTATGCGAGTTAAATTTCGTCAAACTCTCTTAAATCAGCAAACTTAAATTTAGCTTTAGAAACCACCCCGCTTCACGAAGCTATCGCCTACGGGCTTGCTAACGGGCTAAATTTGGAGCGTCTAACGATGAGCTCGGACGGCAACGGTAGCGTGCCTAGATTTGACGAAAACGGCGCGCTGGTCGGCTACGGCTGCGCTTCGTGCGAGACGAATTTAGAGGTTTTGCAAGCCTGCGTCAAAAATAAAATCCTAACCATCCCGCAAGCGCTAAGCATGATGGGTAAAAACGTCGCAAAATATCTAAATTTAAACGGCAAAGGCGAGATAAAAGTAGGCTTTGACGCCGACTTTGCGGTATTTGACGAAGCTCTAAACCTAGATAGCGTGATCGCGAAAGGGGAGTTTTGCGTAAAAGAGGGCAAGCTCTTGAA
>CAUPYN010000008.1:0-23066 GCA_963515575.1 uncultured Campylobacter sp. | reverse complement strand
GGATAAAGATTGGCTAAATTTAGGCATGCTCGTAGGCTCCATCGGAGAGGTCGTTAGTATTGCCGCTCTTACTTTCGTCGGTGCGTATATGAAATTTGGCGCCGGTAGCGAGCTTGCGCTCACGACGCTATATCTGGGCGGCTTTTTGGCGCTTAGCGCGGGCGCGTTTAAGGCGCTAAACGTACTATTTTGGTGGTATCCGCAGCTGCGCGTCATCTTGATGCCTCACTACGATAATGCCGAAAAAGACATCCGTTTGTGCATGGCGCTGTTTTTTAGTATAATCGCGCTTATGCTTTATCTAAATTTAGAGATTGCATTTGGCGCTTTTGTAGCAGGAACTTTTATAGCGACCTTTTTTGATCATAAAAAAGACCTGCCTCATAAGCTTGCGAGTTTTGGTTTTGGATTTTTGGTGCCGACTTTTTTCGTTCATATCGGTTCGACGTTTAAGTTAAATGCTATTTTTATAGACGGAGTGGTTAGGGATGCGCTACTAATCGTAACAGTTATGACTTTGTTTAGAGCCGTAAGTGCGAGCGTGTTTTTAAATTTACTAGGTTTCCGCAAGACCCTTCTTTACGCGCTTTCGCACTCGATGCCGCTAACGCTTCTTATCGCGGTTGCTACCATAGCCTACAAATCAGGCGGTATAAATGAAAATTTTTACTTCTCTTTCATACTAGCGAGCCTAACTCAGGCTATAATAGTAACGATTTGTATCAAAATTCTAATGAGCTACGAAAATAAAAATTTGCAAAAGGAGCCAAAATGAGCGATACGGTTACGCTAACAGACAACAGAAACGGCAAAAGCTACGACTTTCCGATACTGCACGGTACGATGGGGCCCGACGTCATCGATATCTCGACCTTTTTTAGCGATACGGGGATGTTTACGTTTGACCGCGGGTATACCTCGACGGCGATGTGCCGCTCTAGCATCACTTACATCGACGGGCTAAAAGGCGAGCTGATGTACCGCGGCTACGATATCGCGTATCTAGCGGAAAATAAAACCTTCATCGACGTGGCGTATCTGCTGCTAAATAAAGAGCTACCGAACAAAAAGCAATACGACGAATTTAAGCTAGAGCTTAAAAAGCGCAGCTTCATCCACGAGGGCATGATGAAAATTTTCGACGCTTTCCCGGATAAGGCGCATCCGATGGCGATTTTGCAGGCAGCGGTATCGGCGCTTTCCGCGTTTTACTTCGATCACCTAAACATGGATAAGCCCGAGGAATACCACGAGATGGCGATGCGAATAATCGCAAAGATCCCTACTATCGCGGCGTTTTCTTATAGATTTTCGCGCGGATTGCCGATCATTTATCCAAATTTAGACCGCGGCTTTACGGAAAATTTCCTCTACATGATGAGGAGCTACCCGTACGAGCACGTAAATTTGCGCCCGATCGAGGTCAAGGCGCTTGATACGGTCTTTATGCTGCACGCCGACCACGAGCAAAACGCCTCCACGACGACCGTTCGCACCGTAGGCTCGACGCACGCGCACCCGTATGCGTGTATCGCCGCGGGTATCGGAGCGCTATGGGGCTGGGCTCACGGGGGCGCGAACGAAGGCGTCATCCGTCAGCTAGAGCAGATCGGCTCGGTAGAAAACGTCGATAAATACATCGCCCGCGCTAAAGACAAAAACGATCCGTTTAGGCTGATGGGCTTTGGTCACCGCGTGTATAAAAACTTCGATCCGCGCGCCAAGGTGCTAAAATCTATGTGCGATAAGCTATTTGACGAGATCGGCATAAACACCGAGCTTCTAAAAATCGCCAAAAAGATCGAAGAGATCGCGCTAAACGACGAGTATTTCATCTCGCGCAACCTCTATCCGAACGTCGATTTTTACTCGGGACTGATTTTAAAGGCGCTTAGCATACCAAACGATATGTTTGCGGTTATTTTCGTCATCGGCAGGATCCCCGGCTGGATCAGTCAGTGGATAGAGCTAAAAGAGCAGGAGAGCATCAAGATCGTGAGGCCGAGGCAGCTATACGTGGGCGAGACGAACAGGACGCCTAAATAATTTTAAATTTGGCGGCTTGTCTTTTTCCGCCATACGTCGTTAGCGGCTCGGTCGGCTTCGGTCACGTATTATATATACGCTCCCTCGCCTCGTTCGCCACTGCCTCGTCTGACGAAAAAATACGGCGCCTTAACTCTTTACTTTGAGCTAAGGTAAAAATTTATATTTTCAAGGTGCGGGTCTGAGCAACTCAAATTCGCAAATTGGACTTTAAATTTGAACATAAAACGACAAGGCGAAGTATTTTGAGATGATTTTTGGGGTTGTGCAGCGAAAATTTTGCGTAGGCTAGACATGTAGTCTGCAGAGCAAAATTTTGGCAAACTCCACAAAAAGCGCTCAAAAGACGAGCCGCTAAAAAAGAAACCAAAATGCAAAAATTACTAAACCTAGCCAAGCTTGCGGCTCTAAAAGCAGGCGATGAGATAATGAAATTTTACGCCCACAAGGGCTTTGACGACGATGTTTTGGCGGCTCGCTCAACCTTGTCCAAAATCGAGCGCAACAAAAACGCCTCAAATTTTGAGGTAAATTTAAAAACCGATCATTCGCCCGTGACCTCCGCCGATCTTGCGGCAAACGCCGCGATATTTGAAACGCTAAAAAGCTCGCAAATCCAAATTTGCTCGGAGGAAAAGATTTTGGGCGAGTCCGCGCGGACGTTTTGGCTCATCGATCCGCTAGATGGTACTAAGGATTTTATCGAGGGCAGCGGCGAGTTTTGCGTATGTATCGCGCTCATAGAGGACGGTCGCCCGGTTTTTGGCGTCATCTATTTGCCCGTTACCGGCGAAATTTATAGCGCGGCAAAAGGTGGACGAACGCAAAAAGAGCTTTATAAAAACGGAGCATTTATTCCGCAAACTCTAGCCGCAAGCAAATGCGCGCCGCAGACGATCATCAGCGGCAAACGCGGCAAAAACATAATGACCGGCAAGCTCGCAGCCACTCTAAATTTTGACATCGCGCGACTAAGCTCAGCGATCAAATACTGCCGCATCGCCGAAAACCTCGCGGGCGCTTACATGCGCTACTCGCCAAGCTCCATCTGGGACAACGCCGCGGGCGAGATGATCGCTGCGGGCACGGGAGCAAAGATGATCGATCTAGCGACGCTAAAAGCGCCGATCTACGACGCCGCCTCGCTGAAAAATAACGAATTTATCGTCATCGCGAAGGATTTTCTAGCCCACGAGGATGAAATTTTACGAGCGATAAAGCAGATAAATTTATAAACCGAAATAAGCAAGCCGTCGCCCCGATAATGCCACTGTTTTTGGCGACTCTTTATAAATTTGGACGGCTAAAATTTGACGATAAAGCCGCTAAATTCACTATTTTTATTCACGCATTTTTTGGAAAGCTAAGTCTGATCGCTAGCTAAATTTCAGCTGCCTACTGCAAAATTCGAAATTTTCAGCCGCAAAAGTCAAATTTAAACAAAACAAATTTAGCCGAAGTCTAAATCCTCGTTAGCTCGCTTCTAGGGCTCGCCTGCAGATCAAGCCCCGCAAACTCGCCGCGCAGGTATTTTTCGCGTCCGGCGCGCGCGATCATAGCGGCATTATCGGAGCAAAACTCCAGCGGCGCACAGATGAGCTCGCAGCCGTATTTATCGCACAGAGCTTGCAGACGGGAGCGCAGATTTAGATTCGCGCTCGCTCCGCCCACGACGCCAAAACGCTCAAATTTACGCTGGGCAAAGATCTTTTCCAGCTTGTTTAAGATATGCTTGCAAGCCGTATTTTCAAAGGCAAAGCAGATGTCGGCAACGTCCTGTGCGCCGAGATTTCCGCTTGCGGCGAGCTTTTGGGTTTCGACGCGGACTTGATTTTTTAGCCCCGAGAAGCTATATGCCGTGCGCGCGTCGCCAAGTAGCGGCACGGTAAATTTAAACCTCTCGCGCCCGCTTTTCGCCGCCTTTTCGACCGCTACGCCGCCAGGATACCCCAGCCCCAGCATCTTTGCGACCTTGTCAAAGCTCTCGCCGAAGCTATCGTCCATCGTCGCGGCTAGCACGCTCACGGCCCCGTCCACGCCGATATCTAACACCATCGTGTGCCCGCCGCTAACGAGCAGTACGCCCGCAGGCAGCTGCGCCTCCTGTGCCAAAAATAGCGAATACACGTGCCCGGCAAGGTGATTTACCGCGATCAGCGGCACACGTAGCGACGAGGCGAGCGCCTTTGCCATCGCGACGCCGCCAACTAGACTCACGGAGAGCCCAGGCTCGTTCGTAACGGCGACGGCTTTTACGCGCGGTAGCTCGGGTTTGATCTGCTCTAAAATTTTAGGTAGCGCGGCGGTGTGAAGCCTGGCGGCGAGCTCCGGCACCACTCCGCCAAATGCGCAGTGCTCGGCATCCTGCGATATTTTTTTATGAAATTTTAACTCCAGCGTTTCTATGCCTAGCAGCGCCACCGAGCTATCGTCGCAGCTGCTTTCTATACCCAAAATCAACCCGCCCGCGCCGCTATTTTGTAAATTTTCGCTCATTTTATTGTTTTTCCTTTTTTAGCGCATTTTACCGCTTTTTGCTTTTGCGGTTATAAATTCGCCCAGTTTCCTGACAAAGACGGCAAAATACGCACGCAAATCGCTTGCCGTAAATTTGCGACGAAACCAAATTTGGATAAATTTGAATCCAAATTTGACGCACCAAGACCCGCACCGCGAAAATGCTAAATTTGGTTTTGTCAAATTTGGATTTTAGTCTTTCTTGTTAAGGGGGAAGGGGTTTGAATGATGCTCTGCTTTGCAGTTGCGAGGCAAAGTCGAAGCAAAAGAGCTCCCTTTTGTATCCGCCTTCCTCTCCCAGGACCTCTCTAGCCCCACTGCACGTTATAAGTTGCTGCGCTATGCGCAGATTTAAATTTGACGCTATCGCGTCGCAAGTTTTAAATTTGCATTTTCAAGATGCAGGTCTCGTTGACTCAAATTTACAAATTTGAATATGAAACGTTAAGGCGAAGTATTTTTGCGTTTAGACAAGGCGGAAACGACGGAGGCGAGGGAGCGGACTAGTCGTCCGTGACCGAAGCCGACCGAGTTTCCAACGACGTATAAACCAAAAAGACAAGCCGAAAAAAGCTAAATTTTCAGCCCATTTTCGTACCAATCTATCTTTCTAGTTAAATACATCACCAGCGCTATCACCGCAAATATCATCACGCTGCCCATCAAAAGCGCGTAGTCCTCAGACTGCAAGATACCGTAGAGCAAGCAGTAGCTAACCGCGTGTACGAGCGCGATAAATACGCCCCATTTGCGCGCCCGAAAGATCGCCGAGCCGTAAAAAAGTATCGTCGCGCACACGGCTGCGGCCGCAACGAGATAGCTAGCTAAAAAGCTAATATGCTCCGAAAACGAAAGCACGAGCAGGTAAAATAGCACGTCTGCGGCTCCGATGAGTAGGTACTGGATCGGGTGGATGCGGGCACTGCTGTAAATTTCGCATAAAAATATCGCCAAAAACGGCACCGCTAAAAACAAGATCGCGTAGGTCACGCAGCGCGCGATGAGCGAGTAGTTGTTTACGGGGCTGATGAAGCTAGCCTCGACGCCCTCAAACCCCATCTCGCGCCTGCCGTCCATGATCCACGCCTGCGGAACGCCGGTGCTAAGGCCCGAGATCTCCCACTGCGCGTTAAAGCCGCTGCTCGTAACTTCGCGAGATTTCGGCAGCCACCCGCCGCTAAAAGACGGCGAGCTCCACGAGGATTTTACGTCAAATTTATTATCCTGCCCCACAGGGACGAAGCTCGCGCTCTGCCCGCCCTGCATAGATAGCGCGCCTGCTAGCTCAAAGCCGCCGTTTGCTAAATTTGCAGGTAGTTTGTAGTGGACGCTTTGGGCAAAGGGTGAGTATTTAGGCGGCGCAAAAGACTGCGCGAGATCTTGCCCGTTTGCTTTTAGCGCGGGAAACGCGGTAAAGGTCTTTTTGCTTCCCACGCCTAAAATCAGCGTCGCCTCGCTTAGCAAAACGTCGCTTTCTGCGATATTTAGCTGCTCGAAATTTAGCGGCGCAAATTTGGCTTTTAGCGCGATGTCGCCGTTAAAAACGGGCACGCTAAAGATACCGCGCTTTAGATACTGCGGATTTAGCTGGGTCGATAGCTCATAAGACTGCGGCGCTATCATGATTTGCTCGGTAGTCTGCGATACCGTAGGTACGCCGTTTTCGTTATAGACGGCCGCTTGTTTTTTGTACGGCACCGAGATTAAAACGCCTTCGATCCTAAGCGGGCCGCCAACCGGCTGCATGATGGACTCCTCGGCGGTGCGCTTGACGTAGGCGCGGTCAGAGATCATCGAGCTGATGAAACCTAGTGGGATAAGTAGCAGCAAAAGCAAGACGAAAATGATGACTGGCTTTGTCCAAAATCCGCCTCTGACGCTATCCATGATTTTGTTTTCCATTGGATTTCCTTTTGATTTTTTTCACTGCGATTTTAGCTAGAAATCGTAATAAATCGGTAAAGGAGTCGGAAATTTCGGCTAAATTTTGGATTAAATTTAATGCCTAAAATCTACGGCTAAATTTACGCGCACTAAAATTAGCCGCTAAATTTAGCCTAGCTTGCCGGCAATAGCGCCTATCGTAAAATAAACGAGGCAGGCCGCAGCCCGCCTCTTAGCTTGCCTAGTCTTTTTTGCCTTTGTTTAGCGATTTTAGCTTGGCGTCGGTGTCGTCGGTTAGCATCGTGAAGATTTCATTGGTTAAATTTTGCGTTAAAGCTTTGGCTTCCTTCATCATATTCATCGAAAATTCGTTTAGCAGCTTGTTCGCTTTAGCTTTGTCTTTTTTGTAGAGTTTGACGTATTCGTCTTCAAATTTAGCCTGTTTGACCGCGAGCGCGTCCTCAAACTCCTTGTAGGCCTTTTTCACGATCGGCGAATACTTATCGTAATCCATCATCACGAGGGTTTGTAGCTTTCTATACGTCCAATAAATCGACTCGTCGTCGGCCTTATACGAACCCTTGTCGTAGCCGTCGATAAATTTGTCGAGGCCATAGTAATACGGCAAATAAACGCCAAGCTCCGACATGCCAAGCGCCACGTAGGTCACTCTGCCGATCTCTTGAGGTAGCCACGGACGCACCTGCATGACGTGCGACTCGTAGGTTCTAAAGACGCTCACGGCGCGGTAGATATTTTTTTGATTTTCGTCTTTGCTCGCGTAGTTATCGTATGCCGTGCCGTCGTAGTGGGATCTAAGAGCGTTTTTTAGATCCTGCACGCTTAGCTTTTTAGCCGGTTTTAAAAATACCGGATAGTTGCCGCCATCAAGGGTCTGCTTATCTTTTAGCTCCGGGTTAAACATCTGCTGCACCCAGCAAACGCGCGGATAGTTATAGGTCATATCTCTCTCATCGTCTCTGGTGTAGGCTTTGGTAAACTGAAATTCGCCGTCTTTTGCCGGGTCGTAGGCGCCGTTATCTTGGGCAAATTTGATTAAATTTTTCGATCCCATGAAATTTGGATCGTTTTCTTTATAATTTTGCAATCTGCCCTGATTTGCGGAGACGAAGTACTCGTCTTTTGGTAGTTTAACCGCCATCCAGTGATGACCGGTGCCCGTTTCAAAGTACCAAAGCTCGTTTTTATCCACAAAGACTACGCCAAAACCCTCTCCCGCGCCCGTAGTTTCCACGATTTCGCCGAGCAGCTTCACGCCCTCGGCCGCGCTTTTCATACGAGGCAAAAGTACGTCCGGTATATCGTCCTCCGTGATGCCGGTCGCTTCGTTATACGGGTCGATTTTTAGCAGTTCGTCTTTAGCATATATGGTCTCGGTGCCGCTGATGCCCACGCCCGCGTCATTGTAGCCGACAGCGCCGTGAAGCTTGGTGTGGGAGTTTGCTATCGTCGTGTATCTCATGCCCTCTTTTGGCAGCGGATAGGTAAAATCATTTGCCCCATCGTGCGCCTTTGAGCTGTGGATGCCTTTTTGATTGGTTTTTTTAGGATGTATCAAAAATACCTGCGCCTTTATCGCCTTGCTATCAGCATTGAGCCGTCGTCAGAGGCGCCCTCTCCAACCAAAATAGTCGTGCAAGCTAACGCGTTTGCGCAAAACATCGCGCTTATTACCGCCACAGAGGCGAGAAACTTTATCTTCATCGTTACTCCTTGATTTGAGATAATAAATCTAAGTGAAATTATAGGACTAAAAATATTAATTAAATCTAAAATTTAAGCTATTTTCAAGATTGTATTTCAAATTTATTTTGTATTTTGACGCGCCTCGTCAAATTTAAATTTATTAAAGAAATTTTGGGTATAATCCCACTCTTACGCGTAAGGCGTAAAAGAAATTTTAAAAGGATTAGTATGCCTAAGATGAAGACAGTTCGCGGCGCTGCTAAACGTTTTAAAGTGGGCAAAAACAAGATCAAAAGAGGCTCTGCTTTTAGAAGCCACATTTTGACTAAAAAATCTCGCAATCGCAAGAGAGATTTACGCTCGCCTCAATACGTAGACGGCACAAACGTCGCAAGCGTCAAAGCGATGCTCGGAATTTAAGTTTTTGACGAAAAGTCATTCCAAACTCCCCCGAATTTGGGGCAAGACTCACCCAGTGAGCGCCGATTTGTAAAGGATAAATATGGCAAGAGTAAAAACAGGCGTAGTTAGAAGAAGACGCCATAAAAAAGTTTTAAAACTAGCTAGAGGTTTTTTTAGCGCTAGACACAAACACTTTAGAAAAGCTAAAGAGCAATTAGAGAGAAGTTTGGTCTATGCTTACCGCGACAGACGCCGCAAGAAACGCGACTTCCGCCGCTTGTGGATAGTGCGCATAAATGCTGCGTGCCGCCTAAACGACATTAGCTATTCTCGCTTTATCGCGGGACTTAAAAAAGCAAATATCGAGCTTGATAGAAAAATCTTAGCCGATCTAGCTATGAATGACGCAAAAGCTTTCAGCGAGCTAGCTTCAAAAGCAAAGGCTGCTTTATAATACCCAGGGGCGGTTCCCGCTCCTTTTTCTTTGATTATTTATTTTAATTAAATTTGATCGTTCACCCCCCAAAAAAAAATCACAATAAAATAAATTCCGCTCCAAATTTTAATTTTTGTTTTTCGTTTTTTCCGATAAAATACCGCCTTAAATTTAAGGAGCAAAAATGGATATACAAAAACTAAATCAAAACCTAAACAAACTCAACAAATTTTTATTTATTATTTTAGGTATTGCTGTCGCAATCTGGATCGGCGTAGAAGTTTTTGTAGGCAGTAAAGTAGAATATACAAAAGAACAAATGAAAGAAAATCTATGTGAAGCGTCAAATGTAAAAGAGATGCTGGCGCGACTAAATTCAGGTCTTCCGAAAAAACTAGACGAGATAAATACGCTGGAAAAAATCAGCTGTGAAAACCGCCGTTTTGTTTATCATTATGCGCTCGGTAAAGGGACAGAAACGGATGAAAACGCGCTAAATGATAAAGATATAGCCGAGCTAAAGGAGGAGCAAACAAAGGAACTCAAAAAAGAATTTTGCGAAGATACGCGGTTAAAGGCGGTGCGCGAGATAGCCGACGGCGTCGATTTTGTTTATTTTATAAAGGATAGAGAGTTGATTCGAGTAAAGCTTGAAAGCAAAGATTGCGAGTAAATTTAGCTGCCTTGCCCAAAGCCTTGTAAAAGCTATTAAGAAAAAGGCTAGAGTAAATTTTATACTTTAAAAGCGGGTCGGTTTTAAAGACGAGTAGAGTCAGCATACGTTTAGCCGCTAAACAGGACTGAAATTAGCGCCGCCTACTCGGTCGCATTTTAAAAATATTTAGCCTAAATTTATATTTAGGCTAAGATGCATTTTATAGCCGTGTGTCATCATGCGCTTTGACGCGCTAATCAACATAAAAAACAAAATAAAGGACAAAAATGAAACGCTGGAGCAAGCTTCAAAAACGGTTTTACGAACTCGTAGACGAGAGCATCGATTTTCAGATACATTGCGCGGTTTATAGGATGCAAAGCAGGCGCGGCGGCACTGATTTGCCGCGATATTTTATCACGCTTGCGGGCGAGATTATTTTTGATTACCCGAAGGATTTCGCGCTAAAAGACGGCCGCATAAAAAGCCTAGCGCAGGGCGGCGCTCATCTAGCGAAATTTTATCCGTACGATAGCGGCATAAGCGGCATCGGCGAGCTTATCCGCGAATATATCGACACGCCCAAAGATGAGCTGTTTAAAAAGCATTTTGATGCCGATGAACGGGGGCTTGCAAATATCCTAAAGGCCGCCGACAAACGTATCGGCAAAAGGAGGCTGCAAATTTTAGCCAAAAACAAGAAAAATAAAGCAATGCAAAAGGTCGTGCAAGCTAGGCTAAACTACGTAGCAAATAGCAAAACGCCCGAATTTAAACGAGAAATTTAAAGGAAAATCATGACTCCGCGCGAGATCTTTTTAAACGGCTGCAATGAGATCGCGGCAAATTTTACGGACTTCAAGCCCACGCAAAAGGGGCAAAAACTAAGTAAAAAAAGCGCCGACAAGGACGTTTCGTTCGAGATTTATTTCCAGTCAAGCATGCATAATCACGAGGGTAGCGTAGAGATCCTGCCGCATATCGCGATCTACTGCAAGCGCCTAAAAAAGCTGATGCAAGAGGAGCTGCCCTACGCGACTGATCTCGTGTTTGCCAAGCATCTGGGCTATCTCACGCCGCATGAACAGTTTTGCAACTGGCAGCTCGCGGGAGCCGGCTTTGAGCCCAGCGTTTGCGAGATTAGCGCGGCTATCAAGGACTACGCGCTGCCTATTTTTGAGCTGTTTGAGGATAAACGAAAGGCGGCGGAGTTTATGGCGCGGCACGGAACTAAATTTAACCCGAATTTAAAAGATACCGATTTATATCCGATTTTTTTCATGTTTTATTTCGGCGGTAGGGACGCTGCGGAGGCGTTTTTTAACGTATTTTTAAACGACTGCTCTTATAGAGGCAGATTTTATAAGCTTTACGATAAATTTGCCGGAGTTGCGCAGGGTTTTGACGCAAAATCGTTTGAAAGCGACGCTGCGGTAAAATTTGCATTTTTAAAAGGGCTTAAAATTTTAAATCACTGAAATTTTAATCGTTTTGCTTCTGGGCGGGACTACTTGGACGTTTTTGGCGCGGTGCTGGCAAGACACGGCAAGGCTCAAAGCATTGCAAACCGCGAGGTGCTTTGCGAGCTAGGTAAAGAGTGCAAAGAAAAACTAGGCAAAAGAGTGCTAACGCAAGACGATTTTGACGAGTTTTTAAAACCCGTTTTAAATCGCTTGGAGAATAAAAGAGCTTAAATTTCGGGGGCTTTCCCCGAAATTTCTATCCAAATTTCCCGCTTTTCCAAATATATCTGCTATTCTCTCGTTTTCAAATTTACATTCGCACCGTCGTTTATAGCCGTCAATTTTAGACTATTTTGCGATAAGTAGCGCGGCAAGCTCGCCTCGTTTAAATTTAACTTCAAATTTAAACGCCAGGCGGCAAAAACATACTCAAATTTACAAATCCAACAACCGACAAGAGCCATAAAAGCCAGGCGCGGCAAATTTGACGTTAGTATAAATTCGAAGCGGCTTAAAAACAAAGCACAAAGCCAAAACCGCGCCGAATTAACCGAGCTACGCCCTAAAAATGCACCTTAAATTTCGCCCAAAAGCTTCTGCCCGGCTCATAAAGCCTCGTGCCATTCGGGATAGTCTCATAGCCTGCGATACCGCCGCCGTAGCCGCCTTTTGAGTTATGATAGGCGTATTTGGCGTCGTTTAGATTTTCCGCCGCTAGCAAAAATTGATAATTTTTGTATTTATAGCCCGCGCTTAGCCCCAGCGTCCAAAAGCTATCGCTCTTGCCCAGGTCCATGCCGCCCACGTCGCCGTAGCCTTTTTGCGCGCGGTTTTGCGACGCATTAGTGTAGAAGTCGGCTTTGACGAACCAGTCTGGCTTTTCTAAACCGGCGCTTAGTTTAAACGCTAGAGGCGAAACCTTAGGTAGCGCGTCGCCGTCTTTTAAGCCGCCCGCGTTTTTAGTCACCTTGCCGTAGACGTAGGATACGCCTGCCCCCAGCCTAAATATATCGGCTAGTAGCGTATCGCCCTCGATCTCGCCGCCGTATAGTAAAGCATCGGTATTAAATACGTTTGAAGACATGCCCATAGGACTATATTTTATCATTATGTAATCATCCATCTTTGAGACGAAGAAATTCGCGTTTAATTCGTAGTTTTTGTCTTTTAGCACGGTGCCAAAGTCAAGCTGAGTGTTTCTTTCTTTATTTAGCTTAAGGTTGTCGTCTTTATTTGTTTCCCAGTGATCCGGTAACCTTTGCGCGTGACCTAGCCCCGCATAAAGCGTTAAATTTTGCAGATATTTTTCGTATCTAAAAAAGCCAGAGAATAAATTTTCGCTCCTACTTTTATGCGTTAGTAGCTGCCTTCTCTCGCCGACGTCTAGCCTAAGACCGCCGAAAAGTCCGTAATCTCCCTCAAGAACGAATTCGTTTTGAGTGTATATAGTTTTATACGTTACCTTGCGCTGTTTTACGTGCGGCTTTGATACGGCCGCGTCCATTTCGGCTTTAGATACGCCCTTCATTCCATTTCCGGCGCCTCGCCATTTAAACGTATCTTGAGAGTATTCCGCGCCGATAAAGCTAGTTAGATTATCGAAATTTAAC
Source organism: uncultured Campylobacter sp. (assembly GCA_963515575.1). Classification (GTDB taxonomy): domain Bacteria; phylum Campylobacterota; class Campylobacteria; order Campylobacterales; family Campylobacteraceae; genus Campylobacter_A. Next base: position 10,346 of record CAUPYN010000008.1, on the reverse strand, counting down.
TCGCCTTCTAGTTTAAAGCCGTACATATCACGTATCGGGTGACTGATGCTATATCCTTTGCCAAGTCCTGCACCCAGCACCACCCGACGCATGGTGAAGTTGTCCATTATGTGATCGATCTGGTGATAGTACGAGCTTAGTCTGATCTTGTGCTCGCCGACGTCTTGTTCAAATTTTAGTCCGAAAGACTTGCGGTCAAACTGCACGCCGTCCCTCATCCTGTCGGCATATGCTGCTTCTCCATTACCCAAGTCCGCGCTTAGCTGCAAGGCGGTAGTATCCGTGGGCGTTAGCGTACCCACGAGAGAGACGCTGTTGCGTTTATAGTGCGTATGCATTTTCTGTCCGTCGCCGCTTTTATAATCGCCGCTCTGGTAGTGTCCGCCGGAAATTTCTAAACTGCCCAGCTCGTTGCCCGCCGCTACGTCCGCGGCAGTTTCAAATCTTCTAAAACTACCGCCCAGCACGCTTATGTTTCCTCCGAAGCTCGGTTTAGATAGCCTTGCTATCTCTCTATCGAAAAATATACCGCCGCTAATGAGCGCGCCGTATCTGACGTCTTGCGGACCTTTTACGATGCGAACCGAGCTGTAGTTTTGCGCCGAGATGTAAGTGATGGGCGTATCCATGCGCATACCGCAACCGCCGTTTAGCGTGCTACCGTCGATTAATACCGGCAGTCTGGCCGCCGTCTGCGAGCGGTAATAAACCTCGCTGCCGCCTCCGCCCTTGCGCTCCATCGTAAAGCCGCTCAAATTTAAAAGCGATTTAGCGATGTCGCCGTTTTCTAGTATCGCGCCTTTGCCTACTATTTGAGCCTTTGTCGGTTCGTCAAGAACGGACTTTTGTATCTTTGCGGAAACGGTAACCGGGCTTAATTTCACCGTTTCGCTAGCGCAGAGCGCCAAATTAGACACCAAAGTACACGTTAAAACGTAAGAAAATTTCATTTTTGCTCCTATAAAGTTATTATTCGGTATTGAAATTGAAGCAAAAATAAACTTAAATAAAAATCAAACATTAAAATAATGTTAATTATATATTATTAAATATTAATTAAATAATGTTCTATCGGTTACTTGCGCTAAGTGTGTAAAAAAGTAACTCCAGCGAATTTAGAATAGTAAATTTAATCGATTTCGGTCTCATTGATTTTAAATTAAAATAAAACCGAAATTAAATATTACAAAATTTCTTTTACCAGTAGCTGCGGCGTGACGAGTCCGCGAAACGAGTTTTTTGATACCGAAAAAACGAGGTCTATGCTCTCACCCGCATGCGGCTCGCGAGTGAAGTTAAAAAACAGCGCTTCAAGGCACTTGCCGTCTTTTTGCAGGATTAGTTTTAGGTGATTTTGCTCCCTGCCGATTAGTTTTTTATTTTTGACGACGGCGGATTTGATTTCAAAGAGCGGGCGCGGATTTTTCTGTCCGTAGGGCTCGAAATGCTCCAAAATTTCAAGCAGCTCAAAGTCCACTTCGCCGGCTTCTATCTCGCCCAGAGGCTCGTCAAACGCGCTAAATTCGTGCAAATCCATCAACATACACGAGCTATTTATCGCGTTTTTAAACGCTTCTAAATTTGCCGGATCTATCACGATACCGGCAGCCCCTTTGTGTCCGCCGTAGCCCGCGAGTAAATTTTCGTGGCTAGCGATGAGCGAGAGGATGTCTAGCTTGCCCACGCTTCTAGCGCTGCCTTTGGCGCGGTTTTCGTCGATGCTAAAGACGATAGCCGGCTTTTTAAACTGCTTTGCCAGACGCGATGCGACGATGCCGATGACGCCCTCGTGCCAGCCCCTGCCCCAGGTCACGATGATATGCTCGTCCTCGCGCACGTCCTTTAGCGAGCACTCAAAAAGCGCGCGCTCCTCCTCCTTGCGCGAGTTGTTAAAGCTCACGATGGTATCGAGGCACTCGCAAGCTCGGTCTAAATTTTTGGCGCGCAAAAACTCAAAAGATACGCTCGCATCGTCCATACGGCCCGAGGAGTTGATAAGCGGCGCGATGAGAAAGCTGATGTCGTCGCACTCGAATTTATCCTTGCCGTAGAGCTGCTTTATCGCGGTAAATGCAGGCCTGCGCGAGCTGTTTAGGCGGTTTACGCCGAGCTTAACCAGAATGCGGTTTAGGTCGCGAAGCTCCATCATATCGGCGATTATCGCGATGGCGAGGAGGTCGAGAAATTTACCCATATCGTAGTTGATGCGGCACACGTCTTTTAGCGCGCCGACTAGATACCACGCAACCTGAGCGCCGCAGATTTCGACGTTTGGGAAGCGGCAATCCTTTTGCTTCGGGTTTATGATCGCGTAAGCCTCGGGCAGGACGTCTGGGGGCATGTGGTGATCGGTGATGATGAGATCGATGCCCTTTTGCTTGCAAATTTGAGCCGCGTCGTTTGCCGAGATGCCGTTATCCACGGTCACGATGAGGCCGGCGTCCGCGATCTCCTCGACGATTTGCGGATTTAGCCCGTAGCCGTCGCTAAAGCGATTTGGGATACGCACGAAATACTCGCTAACGCCTAAATCATCGAAAAACTCGGCCATTATGACGCTGGCGATCACGCCGTCCACGTCGTAGTCGCCGACGATGACGATCTTTTCGTTTTGCTCGATCGCGCGTTTTATACGCTCGGCACCCTTAAATATATCCTTTAACGCATCGGGCGTAGGAATTTCTGAAAGTTTTTTGTGAATATCATTTTCAAATCTTTGGCTCAGTAATTCCTTTATCTTTTCCTTATTTAACATCGTTTTGACGGGCTTTTGCGTAAGCCTCGCCGTCAAATCTCGCCGCCTTGCCACCGTTTTTGCCTAAATTTTTGCTCGCCTCGGGGGTCAAATTTATCCCTACCGCGCCGCAAAAAAGGCTAAATTTTGGTTCAAATTTCATCTTTTTCCTTCTTTTTTATTTTCTAATGCGCAAATTATAGCTTTTTGAAATTTAATTTCTTATAATTTTAAACGAGTCGAAATTATATTTGAAATGATATTGGTTATTATATTTAAACCTAGGTTAAGATGTATTTATGTATTATTGCGCTCTTATTTTAACAAAAGGAACGATATGAAAAAAACTTTTTTAAAAGCGCTATTGGTGCTTTTTGCGGTATTTTCGACAACCCAAGCGGCGGCCGAAACTAAGGTCATAAAAGACGTCTTGGGTCGCGAGGTAAAGATAAATTTGCCCGTTAAACGCATAGCTTTGGGCTTTTACTACACCGACTTTTTAGCCGTCGGCGGCACCAAGGCTTTAGATAAAGTCGTGGGCTTTTCAAAAGAGGTTTGGACGGACTGGACGCCTGCTAGCTGGGATATATATAGCAAGGCGCTGCCGCAGCTAAATAAGCTTGCGGACTTCGGCGAGGTAGAGGTCGGTACGTTCTCGGTAGAAAAAGTTATCTCTTTAAAGCCTGATTTGCTAATACTAGCATCTTGGCAGTATAACGTGCTAGAGCCTGATTTAAAGCCTTTAGCCGATCTAAATATCCCAATCGTCGTGCTTGATTATAACCGCGAGAAGGTTGAGTTTCACGTAAAAAGCACTAAAATTTTAGGCGAAATTTTAGGCGAGGAAAAAAGAGCGGACGAGATCGCTAAACTATACGAAAACACCGTAAAAGAAGTAGGCGACCGCATCGCAAAAGCAAATTTGCCTAAGCCTAAAATTTACATAGAATTCGGCCGCGGCGGTCCCGAGGATATAGGCATAACCTACGGTAAAGATATGTGGGGTTCGCTGATAGATTTAGCCGGCGGAGATAATATCGCAGCCGATCTAGTCGAGCAGTGGTCGCCTATCAACGCCGAGCAAGTCATAGCCGCAAAGCCCGACGTTATAATGATAACAGGCCGCGAAACCGAACTAAAAAAAGAACCGACTGCGATGGTGATGGGCATAAACATAGATAAAGCCGAAGCGCTAAAAAGACTGGACGGATTTAAAAAACGCGTCGGTTGGTCGGAGCTTCCGGCTATCAAAAACAACCGCCTATACGGCCTATATATGGGCGCGTCAAGAACTCTTGCGGATATGGCGATGGTGCAATACATCGCAAAAGCTTTGTATCCGCAGCTATTTAAAGACGTAGATCCGATAAAGACCTACGTCGATTTTCATAAAAAGTACTTGCCCGTCGTTCCCGTCGGAACTATAGCTATCCAAGCGGATGAAAAATGAATAAAATAAGCTCCGAAGAGGTCGTAAAGGCTCATAGAAAGCGCGAATTTAAGCGCTTAATCATCATTTTGAGCTTTATAGTCGTGGGTCTTATTTCGATGGTGTTTGATATCGGTACCGGGCCTGCTATGCTCTCGCCAAAAGAAGTCGTAGATACGCTTTTACAGCCGATTTTAGGCGGCGAGCAGGATAAATTTTTATACCACATCGTTTACGATATCAGGCTTCCCGTAGCGCTTATGGCTTTAGTCGTAGGCGCGGCTTTGGGAGCGGGCGGCGCAGAGATACAGACGCTTTTAAACAACCCGATGGCAAGCCCCTATACGCTGGGGCTTGCCGCGGCGGCGGGGTTTGGCGCATCGCTGGTGATGGCGTTTGGTTCGTTTGGACTGCCTCAAATTTACGCCGTGCCTATCGGCGCGTTTGTCATGACGATGCTAGCGGCGTCTATACTGTTTTTGTTTTCGATGATGAGGCGATTTGGGTCGGCTACCTTGGTTTTAGTCGGTATCGCGCTTTTGTTTTTGTTTCAGTCTATGCTCTCTTTGGTGCAGTTTTTGTCCGCGCCCGAGATTTCGCAGGCGATTTTGTTTTGGCTGTTCGGTAGCCTCCAAAAGGCTAAATGGAGTACGCTGGCCGTCGCTACGGTCGTAACGGTTGTATGCATCTCGCTACTGATGCTAAATACTTGGGCGCTAACGGCTTTGAAACTGGGCGAAGAGCGAGCCAAAAGCATGGGCGTAAATTTATCCGCCCTTAGGATTAAAATTTTGCTTATAGTTTCGGTTATGACGGCTACGGTAATTAGCTTTGTCGGCGTTATAGGCTTTATCGGTCTGGTCGCTCCGCATATCGCTAGAAATTTGGTCGGCGAGGATCAGAGATTTTTCCTGCCTACTACTATCTTCGTCGGTGCGGCGTTTTTGTCGATAGCTTCTGTGCTTTCTAAGGTTATAAATCCGGGCGGACTCTTTCCGGTCGGCATCATCACGGCGTTTGTGGGCGTGCCGTTTTTCTTCTGGATCATCCTCTCAAGGAAAAACGTATGCTAGAGCTTAAAAATTTAACGATATACCGTGGCTCGCTTTGCACGGCAGATGCCGTAAACGCTAGCTTTGAAGAAGGTAAGGTTTACTCGGTACTTGGGCCTAACGGCGCAGGCAAAACTACGCTCATAAGCGCGATTTTCGGCGAGATGGGCTATGAGGGCGAGATTAAATTCGGCGAAGAGAGGTTAAATTTCAAAAACCATTTCTCGTGGAAAAAGAAAATCGGCTACATGCCCCAAGATAGCTACGTAGACGCGAGTTTAACAGCTCTTGAGGTCGTTTTGCTAGGGCTTATGGATAGTCTCGGGCTTTATCTAAAAGACGAGCAAATAAACTCAGCCGTAGAGATAATGAAAAAACTAGGGATTTTACACCTAGCCGGTCGCGACGTGATGCAGCTCTCAGGCGGTCAGCGCCAGATGGTGATGTTTGCCTCCGTGCTTATCAAAAAGCCTAAAATTTTACTTTTGGACGAGCCTGTTTCGGCTCTTGATATGCACCATCAATGCGTGCTTTTGGACTGCGTTAGGAAATTTACGCGCGAGCACGGTATAACCACCGTGATGATACTGCACGATTTATCGCTAGCGTCACAGTTTAGCGACGAGGTGTTGCTACTAAACGGCGGCAAGATAAAAGCCAAGGGCGAAGCTAAAAAAACCATAACTAAAGAGCTAATACAAGAGCTTTATAAAGTAAACGTGGATATTTTTTACGACGATGCCGGCGTACCGGCCGTAGTCGCAAAGTCAGCGTTCGGGGTAGAGTAGCACGTGAGGGTTTTTATCTTAAGTTGCCTTGCTTACGCAAAGGGCAACGAGGACTTGCGAAATTTAAGTCGCGCTTTCAGCGACGGCGGCGCACAGTGCGAGATAGTGCCGTGGCAAAATTTAGACGTCGGTTCGCTAGACGAAGATTCTTTGATTTTGCCGCTTGCGGCTTGGGATTACAGCCTAGACGCGACTAAATTTTTATCGTTTTTGAGCGAGCTTGAAAAAAGTGGAGCGAAGGTAATAAACGGCGCCGAGATCATGCGCTGGAATTTATCGAAAAAATACCTCTTGGAACTTGAGGTTTTAGGACTTCCCACGATCCCTAGCACGCTTTTAAACGGCGACGAAAATATAGAAGAGCTAAGGCGAATTTGCCCGGACGGCGTGATAAAACCGCTCGTCGGACAGAGCGGCAACGGAGTAGCTAAAATCGACGAAATATCAAATTTAAGCGAATATAAAAATGGAGCTTTACTTCAACCTTTTATCGAAGAGATCACCGTTAGCGGCGAAATTTGCTTGATATTTTTAGGCGGCGTTTTTTCTCACGCCGTACGCCGCTCGCCTGCTAGCGAGGATTATAGGGCAAACTCGAATTTTGGCGTTAAGATTAGCTCGGTAGAGCCGACCGCAGCCTTTTTAAACGTCGCGCGAGACGTTTTAGCTAGGCTTGCCTTTAATCCCGTCTACGCAAGGATAGATCTAATCGGCGCAAAAGATAAAATTTTAATCAACGAAGTCGAGCTTATCGAGCCTAGTCTTTATTTTAGCTACGGCAAAAATTCTACCGAAAAATTCGTAAAAGTAATCCTAGATAAATTTGTCGCGGAAAAGAAAATTTAGAGCCGAGCGGCTCTAAATTTGATTATTTCGGGTTTCCTAAGCTAGCTTTGATAAAGCCTAAAACCACGGGATTTGGATTCGTTAGACGGCTGGTGAACTCCGGATGAAACTGCACGCCAACAAACCACGGATGCGAGTTTTTAGCACCCGCCGCAGGCGAGCTAAGCTCGACGGCCTCGATCAGCCCGTCGCTCTCGCCACTAACTATCAGGCCGTTTGCTTCAAATTCGGCTCTATATTTCGGATTTGCCTCGTAGCGGTGACGATGGCGCTCTTTGACGCATTTAGCACCGCCGTAGATTTGACTTAGTAGCGAACCTGGCTTAATGTCGCAAGCATAAGCGCCAAGCCTCATCGTGCCGCCGACCGGGCTTTGGTGCGTGCGGATCTGCGTCTGGCCGTGTGCGTCGATGAAGCTATCGATGAGATAGATGATAGGATTTACGCACTCGGGCTTAAATTCGACCGAATTCGCGTCCTCGATCTTTAGCACGTTGCGGGCAAACTCGATGAGCGCTAGCTGCATGCCTAGGCAGATACCAAGATACGGCACGCCGTTTTCGCGGGCGTATTTGATCGCTTCGATCTTGCCGCTCACGCCGCGCTCGCCAAAGCCTCCGGCAACCAGCACGCCGCCCACGTCTTTTAGTAGCTCTTCGACATTTGAGGGCTCGATCTTCTCGCTATCTATCCACTTTAAATTTACCCTCGCGTCAAGGCTCGCGCCCGCGTGGATAATGCTTTCGGTTAGGCTCTTGTAGCTCTCTTTTAGATCGACGTATTTGCCCACAAATGCTATCGTGGTCTCTTTCGTCGGCGCGATAATGCGCTTAACCAGGCTGTCCCAGTTGCGCATATCAAGCTTTAGTTCGCCCAAATTTAAAATTTCGGCGATCGGGGTTAAAATATCTTGATTATAAAACGCGAGAGGCACCTGATAGATGCTGACCGAGTCGATACTCTCGATGACGCAGTTGCGCTCTACGCCGCAGCTGGCGGCTATTTTATCTTTTAGCTCGCGGTTTAGCGGCTGCTCGGCGCGGCAAATGATCATATCTGGGCTAATGCCGATACGGCGCAGCTCGCCGACGCTGTGCTGGGTAGGCTTGGTTTTTAGCTCACCCGCGACCTTGATAAACGGAACGAGAGTTAGGTGGATATTCATCGCGCGCTTGCGGCCGACCTCGATGCGAAGGGCGCGGATAGCCTCTAAAAACGGCAATCCCTCGATGTCGCCTACCGTACCGCCGATTTCAACGATCAGTATGTCGCGACCCTCGCCCGCCTTTTTGATGCGGTCCACGATCTCGCCCACGATGTGCGGGATGACTTGGATCGTTTTGCCTAGATAGTCGCCTCTGCGCTCTTTTTCAATGACGGAGCTATAAACGCGGCCTGTCGTGAAGTTGTTATCTTGGCTTAGGCTCTCGTCTAAAAATCTCTCGTAGTGGCCCAGATCAAGATCCGTCTCCGCGCCGTCGTCGGTGACGAAAACTTCGCCGTGTTCAAGTGGACTCATGGTGCCTGGATCTACGTTGATGTAGGGGTCTGCTTTTAGCATGCTTACTTTTAGTCCGGTATTTTTAAGAAGCGTGGCGATAGAAGCCGCCGCGATGCCCTTACCCAGCGAGCTTAGCACGCCGCCGGTTATAAAAATATACTTTGTTTCATTTGAATTTTTTTGCATATCGCGCCTTTAAATTTTTTGCGCGATTATACCTTATTTAAAATTTATAAACGCTTGATAGCTAAAGAAAAAAATTTATAAAACGGAAACTCTAAAATAATGTTTTAAGTTAAATTTCTGTAGTATATTAAGTTATGATTAAAAAATATCTCAAAAACATCTCGTCTTTGTATATCGACGGCTTTAGAAATATGAAACTCGGAAAGAGCCTGTGGCTCATCATAGCCATCAAGCTACTTATAATGTTCGGGATTTTAAAAGTATTTATCTTTGATGAAAGTTTAAATTCAAAATTTGAGAGCGACGAAGCCAAAGCGGACTTTGTAATCTCAAATTTGACAAAGGAATAAAATGTCTGAAATCGCTTCGGTCGATTGGTCTAGGGCGCAGTTTGCGCTCACCGCCATATACCACTTTTTGTTTGTTCCGCTCACGTTGGGACTTAGCTTTATCATCGCCATTATGGAGAGTATCTACATCAAAACCGGTAACGAGCAGTGGCTAAAAATCACCAAATTTTGGCTAAAACTCTTCGGTATAAACTTTGCTATCGGCGTGGCTACCGGTATCATAATGGAATTTGAGTTCGGTACCAACTGGGCGAACTACAGCTGGTTTGTCGGCGACATCTTCGGTGCGCCGCTAGCTATCGAGGGCTTGCTTGCGTTCTTTATGGAGGCGACATTCTTTGCCGTTATGTTTTTTGGCTGGGATAAGGTTAGCAAGAAATTTCACCTCATCTCAACCTGGCTCGTGGCTATCGGTTCAAATTTGAGCGCGCTTTGGATCCTCATCGCGAACGGCTGGATGCAGTATCCGGTGGGTATGAAATTTAACCCCGCGACGGCTAGAATGGAAATGGAAAATTTCTTTGAAGTAGCGCTTAGCCCGGTGGGTATCATCAAATTTTTACACACCGTAACTAGCGGCTACGTCGCTAGCGCGCTTTTCGTGATAGGAATTTCAGCGTGGTTTATCCTAAAAGGACGCCACCTGATCATGGCTAAAAAATCCATCATCGTAGCGGCAAGCTTCGGTCTCGTTACGTCGCTATTTTTGATGTTTAGCGGCGACGAGAGCGCATATCAGGTCGCGCGCACCCAGCCGATGAAACTAGCCGCGATGGAAGGCCTTTATAAAGGCGAACAAAACGCCGGCCTAGTCGCGATGGGCGTGCTAGATCCGTCTAAAAAACCGGGCGACGGCAAGGACGCGTTCTTACTCGAACTAAAAGTGCCTTACGCGCTTGGAATCATGGCTACTAGAAAATTTGATAGCTTTACTCCGGGCATCGAGGATCTAGTCTACGGCAACGAAGCGCAAAATATAGAGAGCGTCGCAAGCAAGATGGCCAAAGGCTCGCTAGCCGTTAGCGCGCTAGCTAGCTACAACGCCGCTAAAAAATCGGGAGATAAAGCCGCGATGGAGCAAGCCGAGCAAACCCTAGCTCAAAATATGAAATTTCTAGGCTACGGATACCTAAAATCTCCGGAAAGCGCCGTGCCGCCGGTCGGCATTACGTTTTATAGCTTTCACTTGATGGTGGCTCTTGGTACTTACTTTTTGGCTTTATTTTTGGTCGTTACGTATCTTACGATGGCAAACGATATCGAAAATTTCAAAAAGCTGCTGTGGGCGTGCGTATTTAGTATTCCGCTAGGACTAGTGGCGATCGAGGCGGGCTGGATAGTAGCCGAAGTAGGGCGCCAGCCGTGGGTCGTGCAAGACCTCATGACCGTGGGCGTGGGAGCTACGAATTTAGCCGATACCAACGTCAAAATTTCGTTCTGGCTATTTGCCGTTTTATTTA
>CAUPYN010000007.1:0-25235 GCA_963515575.1 uncultured Campylobacter sp. | reverse complement strand
CAAGTAAGCATCACTGAGGAGCGAAAGAAAAAATATGAATTTAGCGAGCCTTATACCGTTCCTCGCGCGGTTTTGATAACTCACAAAGATACGCAAGATATCAAAGGCTTTGACGATCTAAAAGGCAAGAAAAGCGCGCATTCGGCCACTAGCAACTGGGCGCAGATAGCAGAGAAGCACGGCGCGCAAGTCGTCGTCGTAGACGGATTTAGCAAGGGCGTAGAGCTAATCGCCCAAAAGCGTGCGGACGCTACGATAAACGACGACGTGACCTTTCTTGATTACGTCAAGCAAAGGCCTAACGCGCCTATCAAGGTCGTATTTACCGGAGAGGCGATACCTACCGCCGCGCTCTCGCACAAGGATAACGCCGAGCTAATCGCGCAGATAAATAAGGCTCTTAGCGAGCTAAAATCTAGCGGCAAACTAAAAGAAATCTCCGAAAAATATTTCGGTAAAAATATCTCCGAATGATAAATTTTGGCGTGAAGAGGCCCTGCCGTAAAATTCGCGCCCGAGCAAATCCAAAAAAAGGAAAAAATATGAAAATCTCAAATTTATTTAAAGCCGCGGCGATCCTGGCTCTGGGGCTAAATTTGCACGCTAAAACGATCAAAGAAGGCGTGCTAACCGTCGCTACCGAGGGCACTTACGCGCCGTTTTCGTTCTATGACGAAAAAGGCGAGCTAACCGGCTACGACGTGGACGTCGCAAGAGCCGTGGCTAAGAAGCTAAATTTAAAAATCGAATTTTTAACCGCGCCTTGGGACGCGATGCTAGCGGCTTTTGATGCGGGCAAGGCAGACACGGTGTTTAACCAAGTAAGCATCACCGAGGAGCGAAAGAAAAAATACGAACTTAGCGAGCCTTATACCGTTACTTACGGCGCGATCATCGTTCGCAAGGACAACGACTCGATAAAAAGCTTCGCCGACTTAAACGGCAAGAAAAATGCCGACTCGGCTACTAGCAACTGGGCTAAGGTCGCTGCTAGCTACGGTGCTCAAAACGTCACGGTCGATAGCTTTGCTAAAAGTATGGAGCTGCTAATCGCAGGCCGCGTAGATAGCGTGTTGCGCGACAATATCGTGTTTTTGGACTTTACGAAAAATCAACCCGCCGCTCCGGTTAAAATCGCCGCCGTCGGAAACGAAAAAGACTATATCGGCGTAGCCGTGCAAAAGGGTAACGCCGAGCTAACCGAGCAGATAAACAAAGCCCTAGCCCAGCTAAAGGCCGAGGGCAAGCTAAAAGAAATCTCGCAAAAGTATTTCAGCAAGGACGTTTCGGAGTAAATTTGCTAGGTCAAATCAAGCGAATTTCAAACGGGTTCGCGCGCACGTTTATGCTAGCTGCGATGCCGTGTTTACGGGCTTGCTTGCAGGCTAAATTTAAAAGCCGTTAAATTTAGTCGCGTATTTTAAATTTAGCAGAAAACACCGCTTTTAAAACTAAACGGCAAGCTTAAGCAAATCTTGCAAGCTAAATTTGCTTAAAACAAGCGAAATTTAACGACTCAAAGGCTTGCGACGAGTAAATTTAAGCCTAAATTCGGCGTGAAAAACGGAGGTAAATTTGGACACGGAACGCATAAACCGCATAATCGAGCTTGTCTCAAGCTCGCTGCTGCCGATGGTAGAAGCCCTAGCTAAGGTCACGATACCGCTCACGCTGGCGTCTTTTGCCTGCGGGCTGATTATCGCCGTGATAACCGCTATCGCGCGCCTTTCAAACGTGAAAATTTTACGATGGACGTTTGGCGGCTACATTTGGATATTTCGCGGCACGCCGCTTTTAGTGCAGCTTTTTATCGTATTTTTCGGGCTTCCTTCTATCGGAGTTACGCTTGATACGTGGAGCGCGGCGATCATCGCTTTTAGCCTAAACGTCGGCGCCTACGCGTCCGAATCGGTGAGGGCGGCGATCCTATCGGTACCTAAGGGGCAGTGGGAGGCGGCAACCTCGCTAGGTATGACGCACGCGCAAATTTTACGCCGTATCATCGCGCCTCAAGCCGTGCGTATATCGCTGCCGCCGCTATCAAACACCTTCATCGGGCTAGTTAAAGACACCTCGCTAGCAGCTTCCATAACGATGGTGGATATGTTTATGGTCGCCCAGCGCATCGCCGCTCGCACCTACGAGCCGCTACTGCTTTACGTGCTGGCCGCGCTTATTTATTTGGTCGTTTGCACGCTGCTTACCTTTTTGCAAGGAAGGCTAGAAAAACGAACCTCAAGGTACGTGTAATGGCGATAAAATTTAAAAATTTAACCAAGAGCTTCGGCGAACAAAAGGTGCTAGAGGGCATCGACCTAGAGATCGCAGATGGGCAAACTACGGTGATCGTGGGGTCCTCTGGATCCGGTAAATCAACCCTGCTTCGCTGCATAAATTTACTCGAAATACCAGAGGAAGGCGAACTGGAGCTAGACGGCGAGAAGATAAAATTCGGCGGTAAAATTTCGCCAAAAGAGCTACTGCCTTTTCGCAGGCGAACGGGGATGGTATTTCAGGGGTTTTATCTCTTTCCGCATCTAACGGTTTTGCAAAACGTGATCGAAGGACCGACGCAGGTACTTGGCCTTGAAAAGCAAACGGCGATAAATAAAGCCCTCGAGCTGCTAGGAAAGGTCGGCATGGCGGATAAGCAAAACGCCTATCCAAACAGACTCTCTGGCGGTCAGAGCCAGCGCGTAGCGATAGCTAGGGCGCTAGCGATGGATCCGTCGTTTTTGCTGCTAGACGAGCCGACTAGCGCGCTAGATCCGGAGCTAGAAGCTGAGGTGCTAAAAGTCGTCATAGCCCTAGCCAGAGAGAAAAAATCCCTCGTCATCGTCACGCATAATATGAATTTCGCTCGCAAAGTCGCGGATAGGATTTTGTTTTTGGATAAAGGCAAGATCGCGTTTGACGGCGATGCGGAGAGATTTTTTGCTAGCCAAAACGAGCGTATAATGAACTTTATCTCGGCGATGGATATAAGATTTTTGAAATTTTAGCGATAAATTTAAGGAGAGAAAATGAAACTAGACACGCTAATCGTAAAAGGCATCGAGGCCAAGCATAACCCTTTTGGAGCCGTCGTGCCGCCCGTTTATCTGGCGACGACGTTCGTGCAAGAGGGGCTAGACGGCTTTGGCGAGTTTGCCTATTCGCGCGGCGCAAATCCGACTAAACAGGCGTTTGACGAGCTTTTTGCTAAGGTAGAGGGCTGCAAATACGCATTTAGCTTCGGCTCGGGAATGGCGGCGACGGCAGCGGCTTTTAGTCTGCTAAAAACGGGCGATAAGGTGCTGCTAAACAACAACGTCTACGGCGGCACTTTCCGCTACGTTAGCAACGTCTTTGCGTCGCAGGGCATAAGCTACGAGGCGGTGGACGATTTAAATTTATTAGAGGAAAAAGATATCGCAGAGAATGTGAGAGCGATATTTATCGAGACGCCCTCAAATCCGCTGCTACGCGTAACAGATATCCGCCGTATCGCAAACATCGCGCACAAAAGAGGCATCCTGGTAATCGCCGATAATACCTTTTTAACGCCTTATTATCAAAAGCTTTTTGATTTTGGCGTAGATATTGTAGTTTACAGCGCGACGAAATACATCGGCGGACACGCAGACGCGATCGCGGGCATCGTAACGGTAAACGACGACGCGCTAGCCGAAAAGATAAAATTTGCCAGAAATACGTTTGGCGGCATAATCAGCCCGATGGACGCCTATTATCTGATAAGAGGCCTCAAAACCCTTAGCGTGCGCTTTGATCGCCAGACGCAAAATACGCATAAAATCATCGAATTTTTAAAATCGCACGAAGCGGTAAACGCGGTGCATTACGCGGGATCGTACTCGCAGCTAGAAAAGCAGATCCAAGCCCGCCAAGCAAGCGATATCGGCGCAGTTATATCGCTGGAGCTAAACGAAAAATACGACTATAAAATTTTTGCTAAATCTCTGGAGCTTTTTGACCTAGCAGTGAGTCTTGGCGGCGTGGAGAGCCTCATCTGCCAGCCCGCGTCCATGACGCACGAATCATACCCCAAAGAGCTGCAAGATAAAATCGGCATAAAGCCTAATCTGCTGCGCCTTGCTATCGGCGTAGAAAACGCAGACGACCTAATCGCCGATCTGGCTCAGGCGATAAAAAAGGCTAAAATTTAACTTTGCTTGCCGTCTTGGCGCCCTTTATCGCTCGGGCTAAATTTATCAAATTTAGCCTTGGCTAGGCGGGCGAAATGGGCGCGCCTAGTTTGCTAAAGCGGCACCCGGCGCCAAGGCGGGCAAATTTATAAATTGTCGTCAAATCAGTTCGTGGCTATTTTGCTTTAAACAAACTAGCAAAAATCCCGGCGCCTAAAACGGCCAAAATGATCCACAAGCTAGCCTGTGTCGAAATCTCAAATCCGTGATGAAAGATATGCGCGGACGCGTTTAGGGCGAGCTTTGCTGCGATAAAAAACAAAAGCGCTATAACGGCTTTTTCTAAATACGCCAAGTAGTCTTTTAGCGCTTCTAGTACGAAGTAAAGCGTCCTAAGTCCCAAAATCGCAAAAATCATCGCCGAATAAACGATAAGCGGCTCACGGCTAACTGCTATAACGGCCGGAACGCTATCAAAAGCAAACATAACGTCGCTAAGCTCTATAACGCAAAGACACAAAAATAGTGGTGTAGCTATCCATTTGGCGTTTAGTTTGGAAATTTGATTTTGCAGTTTCGTCTTATCTTCTACTGAAATTTGAGCCGAAATCTCGTTATTTTTTACAAAAAAGCTATGTTCTAGAAGACGCGGAAAAACAGGGAAAAATCTATAAACCGCCCTGTAAGCTAGATGGTTTGAGTAGTCCTCTATCTCTTCGCTATCATCGCCCTTTTTCATCATCATTACCGCGCTATAAGCTACCATGATAGCAAAAACAAACTCCATCCACGGAGAAATCCCAAGTAGACTCGTTCCGATGGCTACAAAGACTAGCCTAAATACAACCGCACCTATAATGCCAAAATACAGCACTCTGTGACGATAAATTTCAGGAATTTTAAACCACGAAAAAATTGCCGCCATAACGAATAAATTATCGATTGAAAGCGACTTTTCTAAAATATAACCTGAAAAAAATAGGCTCGCCGCCTCGCTACTAACGGCAAGATACAGATATCCGCCAAATGCCGCAGCTACGACAATCCAAAATATAGACCAGAGCGCAGCTTGCTTTAACGATATCTTCTCGTCCTTCTTATGCGCAAAAAAGTCTACCGCAAATGCCGTCGCTACAAATATGACAAAAACGATCGCAGTTTGAAATTCTAAATTATCCAAAAATTCTCCTTAATACCCGCAGCTTTGCTCGGGAAGCCCTCTTTGGCGGTTTAGCTCTTGCGCCGCTTTGCATGCCGAGTATGATTGCTTGCCGGCGCAATTTGCATTAAACCAGTCTATAAGCTGCGAATGCATACGGACGTTTTGATTGTATAGATTTACTTCATGGTTTGAATATCTATTTACGAGATTAGGATTTAACGTTCTTTCTATCGCAAGCGCCTTGTTGTAAATTTTTACGCACTCTTTCATCATTTCATCGCTTATTACCGGTGCGTTGCCGTAAGTTTGCGCCGAGGGCGGGATCTCATAACCGCCCTCTATCTCAAATGCGCCTAAAATCGCAATCGTAGCCGCTAAGAAAAATAAAATTTTCATAAGTACTTCACTACGGAATTTAATATCAGCTCATCAAGCTTTCTATCGCTCGTAGGTTCACCGATAGCCGAAAATTTCCACTCGCCGTTTCGCTTATACAGCTTGCCTAAAATCATTGCAACCTTATATGCAAATGCGCTATCTCGTACGATATTATACGATGCGAATACTTTATTTACGTGCGTGGGCGTACCTTCGTAAAGTCTAATACTAGCAAACGGAATTTTATCAAAGTCGATTTGATTGTAAGAATTTAGCACGAAAAATATCTGCTCTACGTTTGAGTTTAATCGGCTAAGATCGATGCTGATTATTTCGTTATCCAGTCCGTCGTCGCCCCCTACGTCTCCGACCAGGTCATCGCCGCTGTGAAATACGCCCGGGGCTGATTTTTTACCGAAATAGACCACATCGCAAAACTGTTTGTTTGAGTCAAACATCGCAGCGCTTAGATCCAAATCCACCGGCTTTATCTTATCTCTAAAAAAGCCTTTTTCGGTTATGGCGCCCCAGTTTGCTCCTACGCAAAAGCTGTGCAGATGCCCGCCGTCGTCTTTGGCGAGCGATATTTTTTGTCCTTTGACCAAATTTATCGCCATGACTTGCCCCTATACGTCTAGTCCAAACTGCCTACAAAATCCAGCCAGTCCGTCTTTAAAACTGCTTCCGTTGGCCGCGAAACGCCACTCGTTATCTTTAAAGTAAATTTTACCGAACGACACTGCGGTTTCGGTAGAAAAGTCCTCTTCTAAATCGTATCTGGCTATCTCTTTGCCGCTTCTTTCATCGACTATACGCATAAACGAATTTCTTACCATACCGAAATTTTGCCTTCTAGCGACTGCTTCATGGATCGTGACGACTATGTCGATCTCTTTGACGCTCGGCGAAATTTTAGCTAGGTCTATTTTTATGGATTCATCGTCGCCTTCGCCTTCGCCCGTGCGGTTATCGCCGGCGTGAACTGCCGAGCCGTCCGCGCTAACTAGGTTGTTGTAAAAGACGAAATTCTTCTCGTTTTCTACTTTTACCGAAGCTCCTACTAAAAACGCGCTCGCATCTAGGTCAAATTCCGCTCCCGTATCGCTAGTATTCGTATCCCAGCCAAGTCCTACTAAAATTTTGCTTAGCCCTGGAGCTTCTTTGCTCAAACTAACTCTACCGCCCTTTGATAAATTTACCGCCATTTTGGCCTCCTTTAAAATTATTTATCCTATAGGATATAGATTTGAAGATTTTATCTAAATAAAGTTTAAGTTTAACTTTACCTATAGGATAAAATAATGGGCGAAAATTTAGCTTTTTTTAGCGCCGATGAGATACGAAATTTCTATCTGCAAATTTCTACAAACGTCCGAAAGCTGCGTGAAAATAAAGGCATTAGTCAGCTTGATATGGCTTTAAGCATGGATATAAAGTCGGTCGCATTTTACTCAAACTGCGAGAATTGCCGCTATGATAAGCATTTTAACCTTGAGCATATTTATAAAATTTCAAAAATTTTAGATGTAGAGGTTGGGGAGATTTTTAAATTTTAGCAATTTAATTTTGGGTTACTGTCTTTTTATGCGGCAAAGGTCTAAATTTGATCGAATAAAATCAAAATTAGGCACCAATTTTATACGCCTAATTTGCAAGATATAATTCAAAAATATAAGAATAAATTTGACTTCGCAATCCCGAGGCAAAAGCAGGTTTGCTCCGTCTCGGGGTGCGTATTTAGCGCGGTTAAAACGGCTTATACACCATCATCCAGATGATAATAACCATCGCGATGGTCGGCACTTCGTTGTAAGCGCGAAAGAACATGCCGCTTTTCTTACAGCGTTTCTCGCGCAGCTGCACCATATAGCGGCCAAGATCCAGATGAAACGCCGCAAGGATAACGACGACGGTGAGCTTGACGTGCATGTAGCCGCTGCGCAAAAGCTCAGGCATCGCGACGATGATCAAAATGCCCGTCAAAAACGTGCCGATCAGCGCGACCCAGCCGATGTAGTGGTACATCTTGTACTCCTGCACCTCGACGACGCGCACGAAGTCCGGCTTGTCCATATTCTCCGCGTGATAGACGTAGAGGCGCGGCTGATAGAACAAAAATGCCATCCACGAGATGAAACACAAGTAGTGGAAGTACTTGATGAGGTTGTAGTACTCTGCCATTTTTTTCCTTTTAATTTTTATTTTAGCGGCTTGTCTCGCGAGCGCTTTTCCGAGATTTCGCAAAATTTTCGCTCCGCAGGCTATATGCCTAGCGCACGCTCAATTTTGCTTCAAAACTCGAAAAATCATCTCACGATACTTCGCCTTATCTTTTTACGTTCAAATTTGCAAATTTGGGCCACCAAGACCCGCATCTTGAAAATGCTAAATTTGACCGATAGCGATTAAAAAATCGATCAAATTCTTGTAAATTTACCGAGCCTCACCCTAGCAAAATTTCTTTTCTTGCTTCAAATTCCTCTTTGCTTATCGCGCCGCTCTCATAAAGCTCATAGAGGCGTCTAAGCCGCTCCTCGAGGTCTTGTGCACGCAGTTTGTCTTTTAACGCTTCTTTTTTCTGATTTTTCTCGACTGCCGCGCCGGTTAAGCGCAGATCAAAGAGCCACCACGCGCCCCAAAGCGCCCAAAATACGTAACCCACGATCGCCCAAGCCAGGCTATATCCGATGAAAAACAGCACCATCATCGCAAAGCCGCTCACGAATTTGCCCAGATAAAATCTATGCCCGCCAAACCAGCCCGTAAGTAGCCAAAGCGCGTAGGCTATATAAACGTTATCGCCCATTTTTAGCCCCTTTTCGCCCCGCGGCGAAGCTCTGCCAGAGTATGAGTACGACTCCGACGTCGATCATAACGTCTGCGAGGTTAAAGATCGCAAACTCAAACCACTTGTGCCAGTAGACGTAGTCCACGACGCCACCGTGAACGAAACGGTCGAGCAAATTTGAACTGCCCGCGCCCAGGATTATACCCGCTCCTAGCGCGTGCTCCTCTAAAATTTCCTTTTTCTCGCCGTTTGCGCTTAAATTTGGCTCCGCTTTTGCCGCGGTCTGCGCGCCAAATTTGCGCTTTAGTCGCCAGAGTAGATAGCCGCAAACACCCGCAATCAACGCCAGCTGGATAAATTTGAGCCATTCTCCCAGAAACGCGAACATCGAAAATGCCACGCCTCGGTTGTATGCAAGCACTAGCGAAAAGTACTCGCCCTGCCACGAAAAACCGCCCAAAAATATCTGCTTGACCGCCTGATCGAGTGCGAAAACGACAAAAAACGCCGCGAAAAAAACGCCTAAAATTTTAGCCATTTAGAGCTTTTAGGAAAAATTTTTCGACCTCGTCCATGCGGGTTTTTAGCGCGTCGGCACACTTGCCTTCGATCAAAAGCCTGATGAGGTTTTCGGTGCCCGAGTAGCGAAATAGCGAGCGGATGCCCTCTTTTGCGAGGCTTGCTTCAAGCTCTTTTAGTCCGGCGATGCTTTCAAGCGGCTTTTTCTCGGTTATCTTTAAATTTAGCAAAATTTGCGGATACGGTTTTATCTCGCTTAAAATTTCGCTCGCTTTTTTGCCTTTTTTTAGCACTAGCGCCGCAAACTGCAGCGCCGCCACGAGCCCGTCGCCCGTCTTTGCGTAGTCGCTAAAGATGATGTGACCGCTTTGTTCGCCGCCGAAATTCGTGCCGTTTTCTTTCATCTTTTCAAGCACGTATTTGTCGCCGACATTTGCGCGCAGGAGCTTGATTTTGTGGGATTTTAGATAGTCTTCGAGCGCTGCGTTGCTCATCACCGTAGCCACGACCGCGCCGCCTTTTAGAGCTTTGTTTTCTTGTAAAAATGCGGCCATGACGCCTAGCAAACTATCGCCGTTTGCCACTTCGCCGCACTCGTCTACGACCACGAGTCTGTCGGCGTCGCCGTCAAACGCAAAGCCTAAATCCGCCCGCAATCGCACAACTTCGGAGGCTAAATTTTGCGGATAGAGCGCGCCGCAGTTTAGGTTTATGTTGCTGCCGTTTGGCTCGTCGTTTATGACGATGGTTTCTGCGCCAAGCTCGCTAAAGATAGTCGGAGCGACCTTGTATGCCGCGCCGTTTGCGACGTCTAAAACCACGCGTAGGCCGTGCAGGCTTAGGTTTTTAGGAAATGAGTTTTTGATCTGTACGATATAGCGGCCGATGACGTCGTCGATGCGCTTTGCGGCGCCGATTTCGAGCATTTGCTTTTGCGATCTTTCGATGAGCGCGTCGCCGAAGTAAATCTTTTCTATCTGCGCTTCGGCCTCTTCGCCCAGTTTATTGCCTTCGCTATCAAAAAATTTAATACCGTTATCGTAGTACGGGTTGTGCGAGGCGCTGATCATGATGCCCGCGTCGCAGCGCATATCTTCGGTGAGAAACGCGATCGCGGGAGTAGGCATCGGGCCAATCTGGCGGACGTTGTAGCCCACGGCCGTGAGCCCCGCGACGATGGCGGTCTCGATCATGTAGCCGCTTTTGCGCGTGTCTTTGCCTAGTAAAATAGTGTTTGTATGCGACGCAAACTGTCTAAAATATATCCCCGCAGCCATAGCAAGGCGCATGGATGTTGCGGCGGAGAGTTTTTCTCCGGCTTTGCCGCGGACGCCGTCGGTACCGAATAGTTTCATTATCTTTCCTTTTTTAAAATTTCTACGGCCTTATCTCTTGAGTATATTTAAAAGAGCTAGCAAAAATAAATGCTCACGGACGACCAGTCCGCTCCGCTTTATTTTTGCGTCGCAACTTTTAAATCTATCTCAAGATATAAAGCCTTATCAACTTTTTGGGCGGCAAACACTGCGCCTTTAAATTTATGGTAAGATAAAATTTGCCCGCCAAATTCCATAAATTCATTAAATTTCGGACCTATTTTATCAAAAAATATCCAAATTTAAGTTGTAAATTTCCTCGCTTTAAATTTTACTTAAATTAAGCGGATTTTAAAACTGGTTTTTATATAATCACGGACTAAAATTATGACAAAAGGGACATTATGGCAAACCATAAATCTTCTGAAAAAAGAGCCAGACAGACTATCAAAAGGACTGAAAGAAACAGATTTTACCGCACTAGGCTTAAAAATATCACTAAGGCCGTGCGCGTAGCCGTCGAGGCAGGCGATAAAGAAGCTGCGTTAAACGCGTTTAAAGTGGCAAATAAAGATTTCCACAGCTTCGTTAGCAAAGGCTTTTTGAAAAAACAAACAGCTTCTCGCCGCGTAGGACGCCTTGCAAAACTCGTAAACAAACTATCTGCTTAATCTAAATTTTAATGTTAGCCGACAAACTGCAGCCTTTTTTGGATCGCTACGACGAGCTTTCTCATCTGCTTAGCGATCCGTCCATCACAAACGATATTGCAAATATGACCAAGCTCTCAAAAGAGCAATCAAATTTAGAAGATATCGCCTCGGCTGCAAAGTCCTATCTGCAAACTCTCGCAGATATCGAGGAAAATAAAGCTCTACTCGATGACGCCGAGCTTGGCGAACTAGCAAAAGACGAACTAAAAAATCTCGAATCCCAAAAAGAAAATCTTGAAGAAGAGATTAAAATTTTACTCCTTCCAAAAGATCCCAACGACGATAAAAACGTATTTTTAGAGATCCGTGCGGGTACGGGCGGAGACGAAGCGGCGCTTTTTGCGGGCGATTTGTTTAATGCTTATGCGAGATATGCCGAGCTTCGTGGGTATAAATTTGAGATCGTGAGTCAAAGCGAGGGCAACACCGGCGGCTTTAAAGAGATTATTTTGCTGATAAAGGGTAAGGGTGCGTACTCGAGGCTCAAATTTGAAGGCGGCACCCACCGCGTCCAGCGCGTGCCGGAGACTGAAAGCCAAGGCCGCGTGCATACATCGGCCGTCACGGTCGCTATCATGCCAGAAGTCGAAGATAGCGAGATCGAGATAAATCCAAACGACCTTCGTATCGACGTCATGCGTAGCTCGGGTCACGGCGGACAGTCGGTAAACACGACCGACTCGGCGGTGCGCATCACCCACATCCCGACGGGTATCGTCGTCACGAACCAAGACGGTAAAAGCCAGCACAAAAACAAAGAAGCTGCGATGAAGGTGCTAAAGGCGCGCCTTTACGAGATACAAGAAGAAGAGCGCCTAGCCAAAGAAACCAGCGAGCGCAAAAGCCAAGTCGGCACGGGCGACCGCTCGGGACGTATCCGCACATACAACTTCCCGCAAAACCGCATCAGCGACCACCGCATAAATTTGACGCTTTACCGCCTCGACGCGATAATGGCGGCGGGACTTTTTGACGAGATTATCGAGCCGCTGATTGCGCATTATCAGGCCGAAGCGATCTCGGACGCTGAAATTTAATCCTGCATATATTTATTGCAGGACCTACAGCTATTATTGCATCCTTTATTTGTATGCAAAATTTCTTTTTACAAGTATTATTTGGGCAATTTCTTGTATATGTTGCGTTAAAATTCACTGAAATTTCTTTCTTTTCTATTAAATATCCACAATAGTAACATTTTATAATTGTTTCTATTTTTTTTTGTCTTTTCCTTATTATTTAAATGTAAAGGTCCAAGAGCCTAAATTTGTCTTGATGGTTACTTAATGTATATTGGTGCATAGAAATTTACGCCTTATCCAGCCGCTATATTCTAATTCTATAGGAAGTGGCTTTGCTAAAACTATCCCTAGAACATTTTCCTCTATTAACGGTTATGTTGTTTACGCTTATTTTGTCTGCCAGAGACGTTACTGTAACTACGGAACCTATTTGAAATAGACCGCCGTTAAATGATTGGTATACAACTTTTAACGGCGGTTCAGTATTGGAAGCATTTCCGCACCCTGCAAAAAAACGACAATAAAGTTAAAACTAAAACCTTTTTCATCTTGTCTACCTTTTTGTAAAAGTATATAAAAATATAGATTATCAATACTTAAATTACTCTTTAAATATAATATTTATCCATATAATTAGTTAAAAGTAAAATGGGCGATTATATGAAAGTAGTTCAGCGGATAAATGAAATTTTAAAAGATAAGAAAATCAATAAAAGAGAGCTTGCAAGGCGTCTAATAAATTTAGATATGAAGGCTTATAAAATAGGCGAAATACCGACGGAATCAAGCATATATGCCTACTTAAACGGCAATATCGAAATAAAAGTCGATATGCTCCCCTTTATCGCAGATGCGCTTGGTGCATCGGAGCAAGATTTTTTTATAGATGACTATAAACAGAGCCAAAAGATACTAAAGAGGTTCTATGGCGTAGAAAATATCTACTATAAATACCATAGTATTAGAGTATTTATCGCCGAAAGGTCTTGAAATTTTAGAAAAAATGCTGATCAAAAATAAAGAAAATACCGAAGAGCTTAATCAAATAATTAGCAAAATTAGACATTAGATTAATTTAAAACCTAGCAAGCTCAAGTGCACAATGCGCGCATTTGTAGCTCGGTCACAACTTCCGAGATGCTTTACGCTAGCTCAAAGCTTTGCGGCGCGACACCGGCTTGCGGATAAAGCGCCGATCTTTTTTAGCCCTGATAAATTTTCAACGCAGTCGCCTTTGCTACGGCAGAATGCGGACTAAATCTTGCCGGTTTCTAGCGGCTAGACATCCCAAAAACGCTAGTCGGACTTTTTGCCGGTTAAGATTTGCACGATAGTTTCGGGCAAAATTTCATGCTCTATCTCGTGGATTTTAGCCTCGTAAGCTTCAAAGCTCATTCCCATACTCTTTTCAAATGCGCGCTGAGCGATGATCTTGCCGCCGTCTAGCTCCTCGCTAACCCAGTGCACGCTCACGCCGCCTACCTTCATATCGCTCTCAAAGCTCTCTTTTATCGCGTGTGCGCCCTTAAAAAGCGGCAGCAGCGACGGATGTAAATTTATAGCGCGAATCTGCCTTGTAAAAACGGGCGTGAGGATACGCATAAAGCCTGCAAGCACCGTTAGATCGACGTTGATACTCTTTATTGCCTGGACGACCACGGCGTCAAATTCCTCTCTCGATGCAAAATTAACGTGCTCGATGACGACGCTTTGCAGGCCGTATCTTGCGGCTTTTTCTATGCCGCCGGCGTTAGCTTTATTTGTTAGCGCTAGCGCGACTTCGATCTTAGTTTGGCCAAAAACCTTACCGTGCAGCCTCTCTAAAATCGCCTCTAAATTCGAGCCGCCGCCGCTAAATAAAACTGCTATTTTTTTCGTAAGCATTCGAGTCCTTTGATGACATCCGCGGCCGTGAGCGCGTAGTCGTTGATTTTGATTTCGCGGGCAGCTAACGCGTGAGCTAGCGTGCCCGAGATCGCGGCGTTTAGCGGGCTATAACCTTGAGCGAGTAGTCCGGCGACGATACCGCTTAGCGCGTCTCCACTGCCGCCTTTTGCGAGCGCGGCGCTACCATGCGTCATGACGTAGACCTCGCCGCCTTGCGCGATTAGCGTATTTGCACCCTTTAACACAATTACGCATTTAAAATTTCGGCTAAAAATTTGAGCGAGATTGAAGCGATTTTTTTGTACTTCGCTGGCGCCAAATTTACCTAAATCAGCAAGCTCTAGCAAGCTCGCAAACTCCTTTGGATGCGGCGTTATTACGATGTTTTTGCTATTTAAAAGCTCAAGCGTGCGTGGTTCGTAGCAAAGATCGGCGTCAATAACGAGCCCGTCTTTTGTTTTTAGCTCGCTAAAAAGCTCGTTTTTTTGCGCCTCATCAAGCTTGCCAAGCCCCATACCGACGGCCCCGACTCGCATTTTAGGCATTATGCGCGCGCTTTGCATTAAAACGGGCTCTAAGTTTAATTTTTCTCCCACGATACTAACGAGTCCCGCGCCCATAGTTAGCGCGGCAAGTCCCGCTATACGCGCTGCTCCGCTCTTTTCGCCGCTCACGACAAACGCGTAGCCAAAGTCGCCCTTGTTAGTGTTTTGTTTTACGCGAAACGGCAAATTTAAATCGCTTTTGCCAAGCTTATAAAAGCTCGTCCCCGTCTCGTAAAGCTTGCGGGGAAGGCCCAAATTTGCGACCTTTACGCGCCCTGCGAAATCCTTTGCAAAATCGCTATAAAGCGCTAGCTTTAACGCGCCCATGGTCACGGTCGTATCGGCCTTAAAAACCGCTCCTTGTGACAAACCGTTTTTATCAAGTCCGCTTGGGATGTCGCAGGCGAGCTTGTAGCCGGGTTTTGCGTTTAGCAGATTTATCAAATTTATCGTTCGTGCGTCTAGCTCACGGCTAAGCCCGGTTCCTAAAATCCCGTCGATGATACAGTCAAATTCGCCGCTTTCCGTCAAATTTGGGATCAAATTTACGCCGCATTTTAGCGCTCTGGTTAGCTCGGTTTTTGAGGTTTCGTTTTGTTTGTCGCTTGCTAAAAACACGAAACAATCAAATTTACCGCTCAAAAGCCGAAGCGCGGCTAGCACGTCTGCGCCGTTGTTTCCGCTACCGACGACGCCTAAAATTTTACGTCGTTTTTTTGAGGATTTTTTAAACCGACTTCGCACGGCGCTAGCTAACGCATTAGCGGCGTTTTGCATCAGCACCTCGGTGCTAAGTCCAAACTCGCTCACGGCTCTAGCGTCGAGCTCCGCCGTATCCCAAAATAGCTTTTTCATGCGCCCTCCTGCTTCACTCGGTAGCTCAAAGCCTCCAAAATATGGGGCTTTTTGATGATGCGCGAGCCCTCGATGTCGGCGACCGTGCGGGCGACTTTTAGGGTTTTGTTTATGGCGCGGCGGCTGAGCGAAAACCTCTGCGTTGCATTATCTAGCACGCCGCTCGCCTCGTCGTCGCAAATGCAAAATTTAGCTATCTCCTCGTCGCTAAGCTTGCCGTTTAGCTCGCTTTGCGCGCGCGAGATTTGCGCCTCAAACACGCGCAGCACGGTCTGCCACATCGCTTCGCTTGTGACGTCGCTTTTATCGCTCGCAGCAACCTCGTCCATCTGTACGTGAAGGTCGATGCGGTCTAGCACGGGTGCCGAGATACGCGATTTATAGCGCTTGATCTCGATCTCCGAGCATTTGCATTCTAGATTTTTGGAGAGCAGATTGCCGCAGGGGCAAGGGTTCATCGCGGCTACGAACATAAATTTGGTCTCATAGGTAATTTTTGAATTTACGCGTGATATGTTGATTTTGTAGTCCTCCAGTGGCTCACGAAGGCTCTCTAAAATCTGCGGCGCAAAGTGCGGAAGCTCGTCGAAAAAGAGTATCCCGCCGTTAGCTAGTCCGACCTCGCCGATCCTAGCCGCGCTCGATCCGCCGCCAAAAATAGAGCTTCGCGTACTCGTGTGATGGGGCGAGCGAAAGGCGCGCAGAGCGGAAAATTCGCTCTCCTGTTGATTTAGCGAGCTATAAGCGCAGCTGAGCAAAATCTCATCCAAGCTTTGCGGCGGCAAAACGTAGCGCAGGCGCTTGGCGCTCATGCTTTTGCCGCATCCGGGGCTTCCTTCAAAGATAATGTTATGCATACCGCAAGCAGCCACCAAGCAGGCTCTTTTTGCTCTACTTTGTCCTTTTACGTCGCTAAAATTTAGCTCGAAATTTTGATTTTTTACGAAGCTTTTTTCGTCGATTTTGATCAAATTCGAAAAAAGCGGATGAACGGCGCCGACTTTGCGCGAGGCGGCAAATTCGGGTTCGAGGAAAAATTTGATCGCCTCGGCTAAATTTGAAACGGCGTAAATTTCTAAATTCGGTATCGCGCCGGCTTTTTGAGCTATTTCTTGCGGGATCAGCATGCGAGAACCTGGCGCTTTGGCACTTA
Organism: uncultured Campylobacter sp.; assembly: GCA_963515575.1. Taxonomy (GTDB): domain Bacteria; phylum Campylobacterota; class Campylobacteria; order Campylobacterales; family Campylobacteraceae; genus Campylobacter_A. The sequence goes on along the minus strand of CAUPYN010000007.1, from coordinate 8,752 downwards.
AAAAAAGCAATATAGAAAAAAGACTCGCCGTGCTTTTGACGCCGCCGTCAAGCCCAAGCTCGCCGAATACGAAAATAGGCTCGAAGTCGCGCTCTTTTTGCAGGGCGATTAAAAGCGCGATGGGTAGATCGAAGTGACTGCCCGATTTTGGCATATCGGATGGGGATAAATTTATGATGATTTTTTGCGCGGGAAAAGAGAAATTTAACGATAAAAGCGCTGATTTTACGCGTTCGGCGCTCTCTTTAATAGAAGCTCCCGCAAGACCTACGATATTAAGTGCGGGCAAACCGCGGTTAAAACTGGACTCGACGTCCACAAGCCGCAATTCGTCATTGTAAGTGGCGCATTTTAGGGCTTTCATGAGTTTTTTTGCTTTTTATACTCTTTGTCGAATTTTTTGCGTTTATTGTAGCCGATACGTTCGATAAAAAGGTGTCCGTCTAGGTGATCCATCTCATGCTGGATGGCAACCGATAAAAGCCCGTTCGCCTCGAGCTCTTTACGCTCGCCGAAGCGATCTTGATACTCTAGCGTTATAAACTCGGCTCTTTTTACGTCCTCGTAGTATCCCGGCACGCTAAGGCAGCCTTCTTGATAGATGATTTCGCCTTCTTTACGTAAAATTTTGGGATTTATGATTTCTAGCAGATCCTCTTTGCGCTGTTCTTTGCTCTCTTCATCCACTAAATTTACGATCAAAATTCGCTTAGCCTCGCCAGTTTGGATGGCGGCTAGTCCGATACCGTTTTTAGCGATCATGGTCTCATACATATCGTCTAAAAATTTATGCAGTTCGGCGTCAAAAACTTTCACTTCAAGCGATTTGACGAAGAGTTTTTTGTTCGGATAGGTTAGGATTTCTAGTATCATTTGCCGCCCTCGCCGGGTAGGATAAGGTAGCGTTTACCGTCTTTACCGGTGTTCTTTAGCACATCAAGCGCGCTAGAAAGCAGCTCCTCGACTGTCTTTTGTCCGCCCAAAGCGCAGGCTACTACCTCCATATCAAAATCGATCTTTTCGTCGTTTAGCATAAAAGAGGTGCCGTAAAACATCTCCGTTATACGTTCACACGCCTTTTGCGCGCCGACGATATCGGTATGGCGCATCAGCATCGCAAAGCACCCGTCGCCGTAATGCGCCAAAATATCGCTGCGCCTTGAGGTGCGAAGTAGCATACGCGAGATGTTTTTTAGTACCGCGTGCTTGCCTTTTGAGCCGATGTCTTGCAGCGAGGTTTCTTTTGGTTTGATTAGCATCAGCGAGGATTTGTAGCCGTATTTTTGGATATTGCCGACCTCCATTTCCAGTGTCTTTAGGAAAAATTTTCGGTTATAGATATCAAATTTAGGATCATAGACGGACTGTTCTTCTACTATCTTAAAAACTTTGCCGACCTCATCGTAGCTGGTTTTTATAACCCCGATATGCTTATCCATCAGCGTATTTAGCTTGGCTAGATCATCGCTAAATGCGTTAAAAACGCTTTGATTAGCCAGCAAATTTCCGTTTGGATCGAGGCTGTCTAGGCGTTTTTTAACGACTGTTTTTAGTACGGATAGATTTTTATAAATGAGCGCGACGGCTTGCAACATACTTTTTATCTGTATAAAGCTGTTTTTTACCTCGCGCTCGATGCTGATTTGCCTATCGTCTTCTAATCTACCGATTTCATCTTCTATTTTGATGATTTCTCCGACTTTTTTTTTGAAGTCGTCCGGTTGCTTTTCGATTATTTTTTCAAAAAATATTGAATAATTTTTGGGTATTGAGGGGATATTTTCCTCAGCTAGCTCTTTTATGATAGCCTCGGAAAATCCGTAAATACCCATATCGCCGCCGTTATCCTCGCCTTTTCCCGCGCCTACGCGTCCAGGATTTTGTGCGCTTTGCGGGAGCTGTTTTTCGCTTTTTTTATCGTCTATCTTTAGCAAAATTTACTCTTTATTTAAAGCTTTTTTCTAAAACCTTATCTATCAGTCCGTATTCTTTAGCCTCCGCAGAACTCATGAAAAAGTCCCTGTCGGTGTCTTTTTGGATTTTAGCTAGTTTTTGACCGGTATTTTTAGCTAGGATCGCGTTTAAAATTTCTTTCATACGCAAGATTTCCTTCGCCTGGATCTCTATATCCGTCGCCTGTCCGCGCGCGCCGCCTAAAGGCTGGTGGATCATGATGCGCGAATTTGGCAGCGCATAACGCTTGCCCTGTGCGCCGCAGCTAAGCAAAAACGCGCCCATAGACGCCGCCTGACCTATGCAGATCGTGCAGACGTCTGGCTTGATGTAGTTCATCGTATCGTAAATGCTAAATCCGCTCGTTATCACGCCGCCGGGGCTATTTATATATAGATATATGTCTTTGTCCGGATCTTCAGCCTCTAAAAACAGCATCTGAGCCACGATCGCAGACGCCATGCCGTCCTCGATCTCGCCGCTAAGCATTATTATGCGGTCTTTTAGCAGGCGCGAGTAGATGTCGTAGCTTCTCTCGCCCTTGCTCGTGCGCTCGATGACGTAGGGGATGTAGTAGCTCATTACTCCGCCTTTTTCTCTTTTTTATCGTTTTTCTCGCTCTTTAGCGCGAACATCTCGTTAAATAGCTTCTCCTCGATCATCGACATTTTGATCGCAGGTAAAATTCCTTGATTTTTATAGTTTTCAAGGTGTTGTTTCGGATCTACGCCCGAGCGATACGCCTCAAAATACACCGCTTGGATCAGCTCTTGATCGCTTACTTTGATATCTCTGCGGCGCGCTAGCTCGTCTATTATAAACGTTAGTTTCACGCTTTTTACCGCGTCGTCGCGGTATGTTTCGCGCTGTTTAGTTAGAGCGTCTTTATCCTCTCTAAATTTAGCCATCTGCTCAGGCGTAAAGCTGCTCCAAGCGCCGCGGAATTGCATATCCATCTCTTGCTCTACGATGTTTTTCGGCACGTCGAAGTTAAATTTAGCCACGATCGCGTCGGCAAATTTAGGCTTTAGCTCCTCGTTTACGTTTTTAGCGTGCTTCTCGGCTTTGATCTGCTCTTTTAGCCTCTCTTCAAATAGCTCGACGCTTACCTTTTCCTCGCCCGGCATGATGCGTTTTAGCGTCTCTTCGTCGATCTCTTCAGGCACTTTTTTGCCTTGGATTTCGTGTAGCTTTACTTTAAACGTCGCGTCTTTGCCCGCAAGGTGCGCAGCTCCGTACTCGGCAGGGAATTTAACCTTTACGTCGCGCTCTTCGCCGACTTTTAGCCCGATCATACCGTCCTCAAAGCCGGGTATAAACTGACCTGAACCGATTTCCAGTAGGTAATTTTCGGCTTTGCCGCCCTCAAACGCCTCGCCGTCCACGAAGCCCTCGAAATCAAATTTAGCAAAATCGCCCTTTTCAAGCGCCTCTTTTTCCACTTTTTCTAGCGGAGCCATCATTTTTAAAATTTCGTTTTTTCTCTCGTCGATCTCTTTTTTCGTTACGCGCGGCGCGCTGACGCTCTCTATCAGCTCCTCGTAACCGTCGATGTTTATAACGGGTTTAAATGAAAGCTCGATCTCTGCGTCGATCTCGCTCTCACCCCTGTCGAATTTCGTCACGATCGGCTCGCCGATAACTTCTTCAAATTTTCTATTTAGCTCTTTTAGACCTGCATCGATCGCATCTTTTAGCGCGTCTTGCTCGGCATCGGCGGTTAGTTCTTTTTCGTAACGTTTTAGAACTACGTTTACAGGCACTTTGCCCGCTCTAAATCCGTCTATTTTCATATTTTTTGCAGCTTTTTTAGCGGCGTTTTCGAGTTTGGCTTTTACGTCCGCGCTCGGTATTTTCGCACTTAGCGAAGCATTTACGGCGTCGATCGCCTTGGTTTTGATTTGCATTAAATTCCTTTAAAAAATAAAAATTTCCTAGAGTGTAGCAAAATTTTCCTTATTCATAGTATAAATTTAAGCGCGCGAAAGGCGAATTTAAGTAAAATCATTTATCAAATTTAAATAGCGAAATGAATCAGGAACGCAAATGCAAGAAAATTTAAAAAATGAGAATTTAAAAAGAGAAAAGTTTGAAAGCTGCGTCGAGCAGATGCTAAATTTAGTCGGCGAAGACCCGCACAGAGAGGGACTGGTTAAAACTCCAGAGCGCGTTTTTAAGGCTTACGAGTTTTTAACGAGCGGCTACTCGCAAGATCCAAAAGTCGTGCTAAACGACGCTCTATTTGACAGCTCAAATAACGAAATGGTGCTCGTGCGCGATATCGAATTTTACAGCCTTTGCGAGCATCATTTGCTGCCGTTTTTCGGGCGCGTGCACGTGGCCTACATTCCAAATCACAAGGTCGTGGGCCTTAGCAAAATCCCGCGCATGGTAAATATCTTCGCCCGCCGTCTGCAGATCCAAGAGCAGCTTACAGAGCAGATCGCGCAGGCCGTGCAAGAGGTCATCAAGCCAAAAGGCGTGGGCGTCGTCATCGAGGCGCGCCACATGTGCGTGGAGATGCGAGGCGTGGGTAAGATCAACTCGACCACGACAACATCGGCGCTGCGAGGATGTTTTTTAAATAGTAGCGAGACTAGGCGCGAGTTTTTCTCCCTTATAAATTCGCACAAAGAAGTGAGATTTTAGTGGGTTTAGATAGCTTAAAATCAAAACTGGGCACAAATTTATCTCTCTCTAGCGTCTTTGGCGTGATCGAGCGAATTTCTGCTACGACGATAGAGATCTCGGGCCTTCGCCCTAGCATCGGCGACATCGTGCAAATTTGCGCTAAGGACAAGAGCAAAAGCGGGCTAGCGATGGTGACCGAGGTGCGGCAAAATACCGCGCTCATCTCGCCCTTTGGCTTTGTAGAAGGCTACAAGATCGGCGACTTCGTCTATCAAAGCGACCAAGGTATGAAAATCCCCGTCGGCGACGCCCTTTTAGGGCGCGTGGTGGATCCTTTTATGAGTCCAAAAGACGGCAAAGGCGCGATCGTCGCGACCGAATACGCCCCGATAATGCGCGCTCCGATCGATGCGATGAAGCGCGGGCTGATAGATGAAATTTTTAGCGTCGGGGTTAAAAGCATAGACGGGCTACTAACCTGCGGCAAAGGCCAAAAACTTGGCATTTTCGCAGGTTCTGGCGTAGGTAAAAGCACGCTCATGGGCATGATAGTGAAAAACTCGCAAGCACCGATCAAAGTAGTCGCGCTTATCGGTGAGCGCGGACGCGAGGTGCCGGAGTTTATAGAGAAAAATTTACGCGGCGACCTAAGCGGAACCGTCGTCATCGTAGCCACTAGCGACGATAGTCCGCTGATGCGAAAATACGGCGCCTTTTGCGCGATGAGCGTGGCCGAATACTTCAAAAACCAAGGCAAAGACGTGCTTTTTATCATGGATAGCGTGACCAGGTTTGCCATGGCGCAGCGAGAGATCGGGCTGGCGTTAGGCGAACCGCCGACGTCCAAGGGCTACCCGCCCTCCGTGCTAACCCTACTGCCTCAGCTGATGGAGCGTGCGGGCAAAGAGGAAGGCAAGGGTAGTATAACGGCCTTTTTCACTGTGCTAGTAGACGGCGACGACATGAGCGATCCGATAGCCGACCAGAGCCGCTCGATCCTAGACGGCCACATCGTGCTTAGCCGTGAGATGACGGACTTTGGCATCTATCCGCCCATAAACATCCTAAACTCCGCCTCGCGCGTGATGAGCGACATCGCGACCAAAGAGCACAGAGCAAACGCCGCCAAGCTAAAGCGCCTCTACTCGCTCCTCAAAGAAAACGAAGTCCTGCTACGTATCGGCGCGTATCAAAAAGGCAGCGACAAAGAGCTAGACCTTGCCATCTCGAAAAAAGAATTTATAGATAACTTCCTAAAACAAGATGCCGAAGAGGGCTTTAGCTTCGAGCAGACGCAAGAGCTGCTAGGCGGGATAAATTAGCCTCAAATTTGCAAAAAAGGCAAAAATGAAAAAAATTTTAGCTGTGCTGCTTCTAGGCTTGCTCGGTCTTGAAGCTAAGATAATCGGGCAGGGCGAGCTAGCGGACTACGGGCTGGTTTTTGCGGACGGCAATGCCGTGGATAAAGACGGCAACATAAAAGCCGTAGGTAAAAATTTTATGGTCACGGGAAGCTTTTCCGACGGTCTTTGCGTGGTTTTTATAGGCGAACAGACCTTTTTTATGGACGAAAACGGCAGATTCGCCGTGCGTTTGGCGCCCGGTACGGGCTTTAAAACCAGCTTTACCGAGGGGCTGGCAGCCATCGTTAAAAACGGTAAATTCGGCTTCATAGACAAAACGGGCAGGGTCGTGGTAGAACCCAAATTCGACTATACGGGTATAGCTTTTGGAGACGGCGCAATGATTGTAGGCGAGATGAAATACGGCAGGATGAAATACGGCTACGTGGATAAAAACGGCAAAACTATCATTCCTCCGCGCTACGACGAGGCAACGTATTTTTCCGAGGGGCTAGCCTCGGTGCGTATCAGCGATAAATGGAGCGTGATAGACAAAAGCGGCGCTACCGTTTCAAAGCTAAATTTGGGCCGCCCGGTAACTTTTACGGAAGGCTTGGCGCCCGTAAAATTTAACGGACTCTACGGCTTTGTGAACAAGGACGCAAACATCGTTATAGAGCCTAAATTTGAATTAGCGTCGCTCTTTAGCGAAGGGCTGGCGGCCGTAAAATCAGGCGGCAAATGGGGCTTCATAGACAAAAGCGGAAATTTTGCGATAGAGCCGCGTTTTAACGAAGTAAATCACTTTAAAGAAGACCGCGCCGTAGTGAGGGTCGGCGAGCTGTGGGGGCGTTATAGATAAAAGCGGTAAATTTATCCTTGAGCCGCAAAAATTCGACTATATATTTGACGAGTTTTACGGCGGAATGTTAAATTTCAGCGTAAATAGAAAAAGCGGTTGCCTAGACGTAGACGGCAAGGTCGCCATAGAACCGAAATTTGACGACATATACGTTTTTGAGGGCGACGCGACGGCCGCTAGCGTAGACTACAAACGCGTGTTTATCGACAAAAAGGGTCGAATTTTGCCCATTTCTTACTACTTTGAGATAGAAGATTGAGCCAAATAGCGCAAAGGATGAAATTACCGCGTAGCGAGATTTTGTGGGGCGGTAAATTTAAATCCGCGCAAAAAGCAAGTAGAAATCGGCGCGGCGACGCCTAAATGCCTAAACGATAGGCGAAACGGCTATTTTAAGTAAATTTAGGGCGGATTTGCACTAGAGTTTGCGAATTTAACAAAAACCAAATAAAACGGAAAAAGAATGCGAAATTTAATGAAATCCGCGCTTGCAAGCGCGCTAATACTTAGCGGCTGCGCGAGCGGTAAAAACTACGCAAATCCGCATCTAGTGCAGCTAAAAGGGCAGCATATCCTAGCCCTGGTAGACCGCGCGGATTTTGCCGACGTTTGCGTGCGAGAGGACGGATCTAAGGTTTATTATTTGCAAAATAGCGCAAAAAGCGGCGAGCCGGGGCGGGCTTGCGACGAGACGGCGCCTAGCAAACTAAACGCGGCGTTTTTCGTCACCGACGAGGACGGCGTCATAACCGGCTACGACGAGATAGGGGGCGCGCCCGTAGCCAACTACGAGCCGATGTTTGCGGATCTGTTTAGCCCGCTAAAGGACGAGAGGTGAGACTCGCGCTTTGGCTAACGATACTTGCGGCAAATCTAGTCTCGGGCGAGCTTTTTGACGCCGTTAAAAGCGAGTATTTAAGGCTTTTTAACGAACAAAACTACGGCGCCGCGCTAGAAATTGCTCTGCAAGCCGCAGAAGGCGCGGACGCGCAGGCGCAGCTAGAGGCGGGCTACGTTTACGAGACGATTTACGGGGATTACGTTCGCGCGGTGCGCTATTACAAGCTCTCCGCAAGCGGCGGCGAACCCCAAGCGGCGCTAAATTTGGGCTATTTGTTTTTGCGGATGAGCGATTATTCGCGCGCGCTAGGCTATATCGGCGAGGCTTTGGAGCGGCAGGAGGCGCTTGGTAGCGAGCATGCGGCGGACGGGTATTATCGCCGCGGCATGGTTAGGCTAGATCCGCGCAGAGGCAAGCTTCACGACCCAAAGGCTGCCGCTGCGGACTTTGCTAACGCCGCGCGTCTAGGCGGAGCGGACGGGACGTTTATGCTGGGCGTTTGCTACGGTCTTGGCGTAGGCGTGAGCGCGGACGAGCAAAAAAGCGACGAACTCGTAGAACAAGCCGCCGGCCTAGGCAGCGAGGATGCGCGCAAGGTTTTAAGCGGTTTTGCCCGCATTGCGGACTTTGTTTTTAAATAGCCGTTTGCGGCGTTTTGCTGCGGTTATGGCGGCTTTGATTTGAGGTTAAATTTAGCGGCAAAGCCCCGCCAAAACTAAGCAAGCGCCCGCAAAACAAAATCGGTGCAAGAGTTTGGCTCGCCTGCAAAAATCGGACGAAACCACAATCGTTTTAAGATACGCGCCCGGTTTTAAAGGCTAAATTTAGGGCGCGAGGCTTGCCGGTAAATTTAGCTATTTTTGTGCGAGCAAGCGATAAAGGAGAAAATTTGAGTAGAAATTATGACGAAAATCCGCTGGTTTTACAGGATGATTTTTACCGCATCGCGCTTGGCTGCACCTTCTTGCTCGGCATTAACATTTCTATGATATTTCTAATATTTTTTAGCGGCATGGTAGATTGGCAAAGCGGCTCATTTTGGGAGGTTTTTAGGGCAGAAGCGATGCGAGACCCTAGGTTTGTTTCGATGTTTGGTAGCGGTATTCTTATGAATATTTTAGC
>CAUPYN010000006.1:0-25570 GCA_963515575.1 uncultured Campylobacter sp. | reverse complement strand
TCGTCTATTGCGTATTCTTTGTTGAAATCTTTGCTGTATCCTTTGATATATCCGTGATTTTCTAAGAGGTATTTTTCTATGCTACTTTCAAACGCCTCTTCGTTCGTCTTGCTAAACATCGCTTTTCCTTGTTAGCTTTTTTGCTATATTTTCTAGCGCTATTATCATATCTAGGTTGTAGTGTTCGACATCGTAATTTTTGCCATCGTTAGCAGTTGTTCGGAAAAACCGAACAACTGAATTTCTATCTAGCTCTTCATCTTCAAATATAGCTTTTATATGTTCGCTTATGGTTGATTTTGATTTGCCGTATAGCTCGCAAAGCTGTTTTTGAGAGAGCCATATCGTCTCATTTTCTAGCATTACGTCTAGCTTTATTTTGCCGTTGTTGCTTTGGTAGATTAAAATTTCGCTCATTTTATACCTTTATTTTGCCTGTTACTACGCTATCGATTAGCGACGCTTTACACTCTTTTAAACTTTTTATATACTCTTGCTCTAAATTTACTAATTTGTCGATTTTGGATATTTTATTTTCTATGTACTCTACTATTTTTCCCTGCTCGTCTTTTGGCGGTAATAAAACATTTAATTTTTTAAAATCTTTATAGCTTAAACTTTGTCTTAATCCTGAGCCGAGTTGATAAATAGCTTTTGTAATATCAAAAGCATATAGAAAATAATACAAATATTTTGGATTGCCATTTATTACTTTTAAATTTAAATACGCATTAGTTATTATTCCATCATATTTAGATAAGCCTATTCTAAGGCTTACTTTATCGTTTTGTAAATCAGTGCATCTAACAATAATATCGCCCACTTTTACTATCTGATATGTTTCAAACGATTCTGGAACAAGTCCTACTAATTTTTCTTCTGGCTTTCTTACGATTTGTCCGCAAGAAAGCGAAAGCACCCTATTGTCAAGCATTCTAATATTTTTTCGTTTGTTTTCATTAAAAACCCTAAAACCATATAAAATTTCCCAATGGCTAGGAATCTCCCCGAGCCACTCTATGCCGCTGTTTTTAAATTTGGCGTTTTTGTTAAGCCCTTTAGTTACGGCGTCATTTATGATTATCTGTTTTTGCTCTTTTAATAATTCTATGAGTTTTTCTTTTCTGCTTATCGCCGTATCTATTTTTGCTATTTTCTCATCAAGATATGAAGCAATTTTTTCCTGCTCGAATTTTGGCGGTAAAACAGCAAGTAAATTTGCAATATACTCTTGTTTGATATTAATTCTAGTAAACCCTCGTCCAGCAAGATTAAAATAATTTCTATATGTTTTACTTTGAAGTAAGTAGTTTAAAAACTCAGCATTAACTCTAAATAAATTTGGTCTAAATCCCTTACAAAAAGAATTTAAATAAAGTTGCTCTTTTTCAAGATAAATAGAACATTTGCCAATATCGTCCAGTGTTTCGCTACTCATCAAAAAAATAATATCTTTTTCACGCACTTTATTTTGCGTTTCGTATGGGCTAATTTTTACATATTGCATTTGATTTTTGTCTATTTTTAAATTATTGCAAACATTTGTAAAAGGTATAAAAGGGTTTTTATCATTAGCAAATTCTTTACTAAAATCATCGCCTTTTTTATCGCTAAGTCCTGCAAAAATTTTACCAATAAATTTAAGCTTTGAAATCTCCCAATGGCTAGGAATTTCCCCAAGCCACTCTACGCCACTGTTTTTATATGAATCATACCTTTTAAATTTAGCCATAATCATTTGCCTAAAATTTCTTTGATAAGTCCGTCGCTTTGGCGTTCAAGCTCTAAAATTTCGCTTGCCACCTCGTCTATGCTTCTTAGTGGTTTGTGAGTGTAGAAATATCTATTAAAGCTTATCTCGTAGCCGATTTTTACGCTATCTATATTTATCCATGCGTCGTTTACGTGCGGTTTTACCTCTTTTAAAAAATAGTCTAAAATATTATCTTTTAGCGAGATGGTTTCGCTATCTCTTAGCTCGCTGTCGCTTTCGTATTCAATATATTCGTCCTTTTTCTCGCCTTTAAAATAGCCAAAATTTTCAAGCTCACTGACGCTACATTTTAGATGTGTGAGTGAAGGTTTTTCTTTGCCTATCTTTTTTATCACTTTTGCGGCACTTTCATCTTGCCACGAAACGGCGTTTAAGATAGTGTTTATCTGCGTGGCAGAAAGCTTAATACCCAGCTTTTTAATCGCTTTTGAAACTAGCTCTTTAAAGGTGTTAAAATCGCTAAATTCGTCTGCACCGATCTCTTGCTTTAGCTTATTTGCGCTAGAGAATAAAATTTGGTGCTTTTGCCAAAGCTCTTTTGAGATAAGGGCGTTTTTTTGCTTTGCGTTTAGCTCTATCTCTTCATTTTCTAGGTATTTTTCTATCTCTTTTTTGTGGTTATTTAGCCCGTTAAAGCACTCATCTTTAAATTTATCCAAACACCATTTCATCGGCTCTTCTAAGCTTTTGTCAAATTTTAAACCCTCTATGAGCTCGTCTTTAAGCTGTGCTTTTAGTCTTTTTGGACGTTCGGTATTTACCTTGTAGTATCCAAAGTCGGAGTTTGAAAAAATTTTAGATGAGATTTTTTTATCATCTACAAATTCGTCGCAAGTTTTGAAATTTTCGTAAATTTGCATGATTTTGGCGATGTGTTTTGGCTCTAGCTCGCAGTTTTTATCGCCCAAATTTTTCCTTAGCTTTGAGTATAGCTCGCTAGCGTCGATGAGCTGAGTTTTGCCCTGTCTGTGGGATGGTTTGTTGTTTGAGAGTATCCAGATGTAGGTTGTTATGCCGGTGTTATAAAAAAGATTATTTGGAAGCTGTATTATCGCATCTAGTAGATCATTTTCTATGATATATCGCCTGATATTGCTCTCTCCGCCGCCTGCATCGCCTGTAAAAAGCGAACTGCCGTTATGAACAGAGGCTATGCGGCTGCCTAGTTTGTTTATAGATGTTGGCTTCATCTTATCTACCATTTCCATTAAAAACAAAAGCTGTCCGTCGCTACTTCTTGGCGTGACGTCGCACTCGTTCATATTTCCCCAGTAGTCGCTAAGACTCACGATAAATCTATTATCTATTATGTTTTTGCCATCTTTTATGTATCTTTGCTCACTCGCCCACGATTTGCCGTAAGGGGGATTTGATAGCATAAAGTCAAATTTCATGCCGGCAAATTCATTAACCGAAAGTGTGGAGCCGTTTTTGATATTTTCGGGGTCGTTGCCCTTTATCATCATATCGGATTTGCATATGGCGTAGGTTTCGTCGTTTATCTCTTTGCCGTACAGATACACGTCGCTTTTGGCTCTTATCTCGCCGTTTTCGTCTTTGATGAAATTTTGAGACTCAGTTAGCATTCCGCCGCTTCCGCATGCAGGATCGTAGATAGTGATAACGGGTGGGAGCGTGTCTTTTATGGGGTTAAAGACGATATGCGTCATCAAATTTATCACTTCTCTTGGCGTAAAGTGCTCTCCTGCTTCTTCGTTGTTGTCCTCGTTAAATTTTCTTATTAGCTCTTCAAAAACGTACCCCATGCCAAGGTTTGTAAGCGGAGGCAACTTTTTTCCATCTGGATCAAGCGCCTCTTTGTCGGTTAAATTTATATAGCGCGATGTAAATTTTTCCAAAACATCTAGCAATACGTCTTTGCTTGCCATATGTTTTATCTGCGCTTTTAGTTTAAATTTATCGATTATCTCGGTAACGTTTTGGCTAAATCCGTTTAAATACTCGGTGAAATTTGCCTCAAGAATAGCCGAAGAGTTTGTCGCCGTGTCGTAGAGCTTTTGAAGCGTCCACTTGCTAGTGTTGTAAAACACATAGCCGCTCGCATCTCTTAAGCCGCTATCATCTAGCTCTTTAAGCCCGGCCGTGTTTATTTGAAAATCTATCTCACTTAGTACGGCTTCTTTTGTGGGCTCTAAAAGCGCGTCAAGTCTTCTTAAAACGACCATGGGCAAGATAACGTCTCTGTATTTGCCGCGCACATAAACATCTCTTAAACAATCATCGGCGATCGACCAAATAAAACTAACTAATTTATTATGCACTGCTTGGTTCATCGATTAATCCTAAATTTGTATTATTGTAGAATGTATTTTGCCCTAAAATAGATTTAAAAAACATATAAAAACATACGTTTTCCTAAGTGCTTTTTATATATACTGTATTACAATCTACATTAGTTTATGGAGAGCCGACGATAGTTCAGGCTAAAACTACCCTAAAGCTTTTATCCTACAGACTTCTAAAAAAAGTTAATCTAAACCTACAAAATATAAACTGCAAGCCCTTGCATCCATTGTAAAAGTATCATTATATTTAAAAATAGCCACATAATTTGTTGGTACCAAATAAAACTATTGGATTGCTTGGCTGTGGCAAAATATTTTTATTTTTTGATGTTTTTCATTGTTTATGAAGCAAGAGTGAGATACAATTTTGAACTTTTTTGAGATAGTGTTCCACTTTTTTATACAAGTGTTCCACTCTTAAAGGAAATATTAAAGAAAGGGAAAGATCGGAAGAAGCTTTTCCGATGCCTAAAACAGGGTGTTTTGGTGTCACGGGGGAGACTTGAACTCCCGACCTCCGGCTTATGAGACCAGCGCTCTAACCAGCTGAGCTACCGTGACGTTAAAGTTCGCAATTATATTCAACGTTTGCTTATATATTGATAAAATATTTTCATTTTTGCGCAGTATGGCGCTCGAAATCAAATTTTAAAATTTGATTCGCCGATTTTCGGGCGTAAATTTGTCAAATTTAAATCAACAAAAATCCAAATTTGAAGCAAAACCGCCAAAAACAGAAATTCGCATTTTCAAGGTGCGGGTTTTGCCGCTCAAATTTGACGAGTTCAAATTTGTCAAAATAGATCAAATTTGAAACAGCAAAGGCCAAATTTACTTAATAAAATAATCCCCGTCAAAGCTAACCAGCGAGTATTTGCGCTCGCTTCCGATACTGCTAACCAGCTCGTCCACGTCCAAAAACTCGAGGCTGTCCGCGCCGATATATTTGCATACTTCTTCAGGCGTTTTGTTTGCGCTGATTAGCTCCTCGAAGCTCGGGGTGTCGATGCCGTAGCGTTCGGGGTATTTTAGCTCGGGGCAAGCGACCTTAAAGTGTATCTCTCTCGCACCCGCGTGACGCAGCAGCTCGACGATCTTTTTAGAGGTCGTGCCGCGTACGATGCTATCGTCTACGACGACCACGCTTTTGCCCTTGAGCAGGCTTGCCATCGGATTTAGCTTGAGTTTGACTTTGAGGTTGCGCATCTCTTGAGTCGGCTCGATGAAGGTGCGGCCGACGTAGTGATTTCGCACGATGGCTAGCTCAAACGGTATCCCGCTGGCATTTGCGTAGCCTAGCGCCGCCGGCACGCCGCTATCAGGTACCGGTACGACGAAGTCCGCGCCAATCTTGCTCTTTTTGGCTAGCGTTTCGCCCATTTTTTTGCGTACTTCGTAGACGCTTTTGCCCTCTATGACGCTATCGGGGCGCGCGAAATAAATATACTCAAACGCGCAAACTCTAGGCTCTGGCTCAAAAAGGCGCACGCTCTCAAACTCGCTTTTGCCCTGTTCAAAAACCAGCATCTCGCCCGGCTCCACGTCGCGAACGAAGCTCGCGCCCACCAAATCAAACGCGCACGTCTCGCTAGCTACGATGTAGCCGCCGTCTTTTAGGCGTCCCAGCGAGAGCGGTCTCACGCCCCAGCGGTCGCGTATGGCGAAAATTTTATGGCGCGACTGGATGAGTAGGCAGTAGGCGCCTTTGATCTGCTTTAGCGCCGCGACGATGCGGTCTTGCAGGTGTTCGCTGCGGCTTCTAGCGATGAGATGTACGATGTTTTCGGTGTCCATGTTGCTCTGAAATATCGCGCCTTCAGCGATCAGCGCGTTACGGACTTCGTCTTTGTTTACGAGGTTGCCGTTGTGCACGATAGAGACTTGGCCTAGCGAGTAGTTTGCCGCGATGGGCTGGGCATCGGCGGCAGAGTTTTTACCTGCGGTAGCGTAGCGGTTGTGTCCGATCGCCATATCGCCTTTTAGGCTCTCGAGGTTCGTCTTGTCAAAGACTTCGGTAACTAGCCCGCGGCCTTTGACGGTTTCTATACGGCCGTTTTCGCATGCGCTGATGCCGCTTGCTTCCTGGCCTCGGTGTTGCATGGCAAACAGCGCATAATATGCCGTTTTTGCCGCATCTTTAGAATTTATTACTCCAACTATCGCACACATTTTTATCCTTTTTTAGGGGCGTTATCTTTTTGTCTTATGCTTCGTTAAAATTTAAATTTCAAACTCGGTAGACTTCGTGTCTAGCCTACGCTTAAAATTTAAATTTCGCCTCGCCTAAGTCAAAAATATCGCCGCCGATTTTCCGCAATTTTAAAAAATATCAAAATTTAACATAAAAAAATAAGGCGAAATATCGCGAAACGAATTTGAAAGTTGCGCAGAAAATTTGGGCGAGGCTAGACGTGCGGTCTGCCGCAAGCCCTAAATTTTCAAGCTCTTTCAAAGGCGCTCGTGAGATAAGCCGTTAATTATCATAAACCCAGGCAATCATCTATCCCGTACAGCCCGCTACCTTGTCCTGCCACCCAAATAGCTGCCTTTATAGCACCCTTGGCAAAGGTCGCGCGACTAGTTGCGGTGTGATTTAGCTCGATAAACTCGCCCTCATTGAAAAATCCGACCGTATGCCTGCCCACGACGTCGCCGCCTCGCACCGCTAGGATCGCGATCTCGTCCTTGCTGCGAGCTCCGACCATACCGTCTCTGCCCGTTACCAAAACGTCTTTTAGATTTAGCCCTCTGGCGGCCGCCACACGCTCGCCAAGAGTTAGCGCCGTGCCGCTTGGAGCGTCTTTTTTGTGTCTGTGGTGCTGCTCGACGATCTCGGCGTCAAATTCGCGCAATGCCTTTGAAGCAAGCGCCGCCAATCGGTTTAAAACCGCGACGCCAAGGCTCATATTTGTAGCGTAAAGTATCGGCATCGCCGCGCTTGCTAGCTTGAGCAGGTTCGCGCCGTCCTCGCCAAGACCCGTCGTGCCGATGACTAGCGGTTTTGGGTCGGTGCGGGCGTAGTTTAGCAGATTTATCGCGCCGTCTTTGACCGTAAAGTCGATAACGACGTCGCAGTTTGCGAAAAGCTCGTCAAATTTATCCGTGAGGATAACGCCGTCAGGCAACGCAAAATCAAGCGGCTCTATCGTATAAGCCGCGCTAAGAGCTGCGTTTGGCTCGTTTTTTAGGCACTCGATGATCATGCGTCCCATTTTGCCGCTTGCGCCGTGGATTCCTATTTTTACCAAAATTTATCCTTTAAAATTTGGGCTAAATTTAGCATAAATTTTATAAAAATAAATTTAGCACGGCCGCCGACTTCGCTGCGTGCGGGCAAAAATATTAAAAATCGCGCTATATAATCGGCTTTTTAAATTTAAAGGACGACGATGAGGAAAATTTTATTTTTATTTCTGGCCGTTTTTGCGGCGAGCGTTTTAGCTAAACAAGTGCCGGCCGGACAGGCGGCTAAAACGCAGCAGCTGGACGCAAATTTGAGCGCGTCAAATTTGACGGCGAAGGATAAAACCGCGCAAAGGCTAAATTTGACCCAGGATGCTGCTATCATCAGCGGCGAGCTAGCAAACGGGCTAAAATACTACGTCAAGGAAAACAAGCAGCCCGCAAATTCGGCATATTTTTATCTAGTCGTGAACATCGGCTCGACCGACGAGCGCGAAAATGAGCTGGGGCTGGCGCATTTTACCGAGCACATGGCCTTTAACGGCAGCCGCGAGTTTAGCAAAAACGAGCTGGTTAAAAAGCTAGAGAGCCTCGGAGTGGCCTTTGGCGCGGATCTAAACGCACAGACTAGCTACGATCAGACGGGCTATCTGCTAGAAATCCACGTAAACGAGCAAAATTTAAAGGACGTTTTTCGCGTTTTTTGCGACTGGATCGACGGCGTGAGCTTTGATGCGGCAGAGCTAGATAAAGAGCGGGGCATCATCGTCGAGGAGGAGCGTGCTAGAAATACGCCTGCGTATAGATTTTACATCAAAAACCGCGTGCCCGAGCTTTATGGCGATAGCATCTATGCCAAAAGGTCGCCTATCGGTGATATGAATATCGTAAAAAACGTCGATGTAGCGACCATAAAGGGCTTTTACGAGAGGACGTATCAGCCTAGATTTATGAAATTTATCGCAGTCGGCGACTTTGATAAAAAGCGCATCGAGGAGCTGATAAAGCAAAGCTTTAGCCTCGCTAAAAACACGAACGACTACGCGAGTCCTGATAAAACTATCCCTATAAAAAACGGCTTTAGCGTAAACAACTACGACTCCGCCGAGATCGGGCTAAACTCGATAAATTTGATCTTCACGCAAAAGTACAAATTTGACGGCGAGATCCAAAGGCTCAGGCAAAATTTACTCGCAAACTACATCTCAGATCTAGTCGCGATGATATACGAACAGCGAAATTTGGCCCTGCGCGGGAGATTTTACTCGCCGATCATTGAGGATCAAAACGTGCTTTACGCCTTTGAGATAAACGCCGTGGATGATGATTTTAGCGGCGCGCTTAGCGATCTGGCGAGCGTTTTAAAGGGCGTGCAGAAATTTGGCTTTAGCCGGGCGGACTTTGAGAGCGTGAAAAAAGATTTTATAAACTCGGCTAAAAATGCCTATTTGCAAGCGGGCAACAAGCGCTCGAGCGCGGTCGCGGCAGATATCGAGGAGACGACTAGGATCGGCGGAGTGCTGCTGGGTGAAAAAGACCTGCGCGACGTTACTTTGGCACTGCTTGATGAGATCAGCCTAGATGACGTAAACGCCGAATTTAGGCGGATACTGGGCATCGACGCAAAAAATCTAAACGTAATTAGCGCCAAAGGAGCGAAGCTAAACGAGGCTAAATTTGATCAAATTTGGGCGGAAGCAAAGCCATACGATACGCTGGCTGCAAAGCAGGCAAAGAGCGAGCTTTTCGACTACGGCGCGCTAAAGCCTAAAAATTTCGTCTCCAAAAAACATAACGAGAAGCTCGATTTTTATCTTTACGAGCTGCCAAACGGCGCGCGCGTCGCATTTAAAGAGGTAAAAACCAAGAAAGACGTCGTCTGGCTAAGCGCGGTTAGTCGCGGCGGCACGTCAAATTTAGCCAAACCAAAGCAGGGCGCGCTAGCGGTAGAGGTCTCAAACGAGAGCGGGGCAGGGGAGTTTAGCAACTACGACCTGGCTAAAATCCTAAGCGGCAAGCAGCTAAGCTATAGCAAATTTATTGATCAGCTTTCGCAAGGATATAGCGCGAGCTCGGCCAGCGCGGACTTTGAATGGCTTTTGCGCGCGCTGTTTTTGGAGTTTAGCGAGCCTAGATTTGACGAAAATGCGCTAAAAAAGACAAAAATCAACGAGCTTGAAAAGCTGGAAAAAACCAAAAATCTGCCCGAGCGCAAATTTCGCGACGAATTTGCGAGATTTTTCTACGAAAACAACCCGCGAACAAACCCGCTCGAGGCCGCGGACATAAACGAGCTGCAGATGGAGGACGTAAAAAAGATAGTGAAGGATAAATTTACCAACGCGGCTTCGTATGATTTTATCGTGGTCGGCGATCTAAATTTGACTGCGGTCGAGCCGCTTTTGCAAAAATATCTGGCAAATTTACCGTCGCGCGCGGAACGCGAAAATTTCGTCGATGACGGCGTAAGGACGATCGCGGGCGAGCGGGAGTTTAAGCGAAGCTACCAAACCACGCAGCGAAGCGACGCCGCGATGATAATGAAAAACGAAAACGTGAAGTATTCGCGCCCGGAGTTACTGCGCGTAAACGCCCTGTCTGCGGTGCTTTCGATGATGCTGCGCGAGGATGTGCGCGAGGACCGCGGGCAGGTCTACGGCCTGGGCGTGCATATGAATCTCGCAAAATATCCGTACGAAAGCTTCACCGCGCATTTTGGCTTTACGGCCGCGCCTGATAACGTAAATGCCGTGCTAGGCGAGATAAAATCAAACGTCGCCGAGCTAAAAGGCGGCGCGGACATCCAGCGCTATCTGCAAAATTTCAAAAAATCAGCCCTCGTAAAAATGCGCCAATCCTACGTTCAGGGCGAGTTTTGGACGCGCGCGCTCATGCGTGAGCTGGTTTTTGGCGATGAGGTTTTGAGCCTGGACGAGTACGAAAAGGCGGTAAATGCGCTCACCGAGCAAGACGTAAGAGACGCGGCGAAGCTCTACCTGGACGAGAAAAACGTCGTGATAAGCGTGAATAATCCCGCTTCGGCGAAGTAAATTTGAGCCTCGGCGGTAAATTTGATTTGCTGCCCGGGCGGCGAGCGTAAATTTGGCTTTAGTCGGCTGGGGGCTGTTAAATTTGAAATTTGACGGGCAAATTTGCATCCGTTCTCGTCAAATTTACCCGCTTAAATTTACGCTCAATTTTATTCGGTCAAATTTATATTTTAGCTTTGTCTTTGCGCCGAGATTATTTTACTTCAAATTTGAGCCAGGGCTAGATTTACTTCGGTTACTATCTACGTAAATCACCTTGGTCGGGTCGTTTTCGTATTTATCTATAAATGCTTCTATTTTATATTGCCTTCTCTCTTCATTTGCCCATTTTATAAAAGCTTTAGCATCCTTAAACGTTGCGTTTTCGTCGGGGCAGTGTTTAAAATAAGAATTTATCGTCTTATCAAATGTTTCTATCATTTTTGGATCTATAGGCTTTGGTTTGTATTGTAAAAGGCCGTCTTGATATAGTAGCGAATAAGGAGCATATTTGTATTTATCATACTTTTTCTTTATCTTTTCTTCGGCCTCTTCGTCTCTGCCTTCATTCATCTTATAGATGTATTTCCTTTTTTCTTTTGTATAATATTTTAAATTGTCATTGCACACTTTATACGCCTCCTTTAGTTGCTCTTTATTTGGAGCGTTAGGGAGGTCGTATTTTATAAATACCTCAAGCATGGGCTCGTAGTTTTCGTAATCATCTAGGACGGCCCAGGCACTTTGTTTTAACTCTCTGTTTTTATCGTTGCTACTTATACCTTGTAGTCCGCTTCCTATTTCAAATTTCTTAGGTTTATACCCCGTGCTTAGCATTAGCTCTGCCATTTGGGGTAGATTTCTATCTACTGCGTATTCAAACGGATTCAATTTATACCTAGTGCTCGACTCTACGCATTGAGGATCGTTTAAATCCGTCTCGGGACGCCCCTAATCGTATTTGTAGCGTATGGTTATATTATCGTCATCGTTTATTATTATAGAATCAAACCTAGAAGAGTCATAATATCTATTAGTATGGATATGAGGCGATACATACTCCACCTCTTCAAATTTAACCCCTTTTTCTAGCAGCATCTTGACGGTATCAATGGAATTTAACATAATAGCATAAGCCATAGGAGATAGACCGAATCTATCTTTAGCCCTTATATCGGATCCTAAATTTATCAAAGCCTTAGAGGTATTTACGTCGTTTCTAAAAGAGCTGTACATCAGCGGAGTTCTTTTGTCTCTCATGCCAACGTCTACGCTTAGGTTGTTATCTTTTATAAATTTAACTACGAAATCGGTATTTTTTCTATCAAGAGCGGCTCTTAAAGGTACTAGCGTAGCGTTTTTCTCCTCGTCGCAAACAATATCTGCGCACCTAAAACCAAAGTCGTCTATCTCCTCTTGCGTTACGTATTTGGCTAGCTCGGAGTTTGGGTCTATCTTGGTGTCCGGCGTGATAGTAAAACCCGTCGGCACTCGGCTTGAGCCAAATTTATCAAATTTAACTCCTAAAAAAGAAAGATAAAAGAGTATGGCGGCAAAGGCGGCGAGTGTGAATATAAATTTAAAAAAGCTTTGCAAATTTGATCCTTTTGCTCATGACTAAAATTGCGAAATATTAGCCAAAGAGCGGTTAAATTTGAGTGAAATTTGTGTGGGAAATTTGAAAAATGCGGGAGTAAATTTGAGAAAATTTGAAGTAAAAGAGAAAATTTAGCCGAAAAACTCGGCTAAATTTGATAAATCTTAGTGCAGGTTCTCGATGTAGCTAAGCGCGCTAAGGGCTGCTACGGCGCCATCTCCTGCGGCTACGATGACTTGCTTTGGCGCGTCTTTTCTGATGTCGCCCGCGGCAAATAGTCCCGGCACGCTAGTTTGCATCTTTAGATCGACGGTAACTTGGCCGCCGGCCTCCATATCACACAAGAACTCGCCGTTTTCTTGGCGAAGGACGTCGTTGTTTACGTTAAGTCCGACGAATACGAAAACGCCAGGCACTTTTAGATCGCGCTCGCCATCTTTCGTATTTATGATTAGGCCTGCGAGGCCTGCTTTGTCGCCATAAGCTTGCTTTATCGTGGCGCTTGTGATAAACTCGATTTTGGCGTTAGCGCGGGCCTTTTCTAGCGTGACGGGAGCGGCGCGAAACTCGTCTCTGCGGTGGATGATGTAGACGCGCGAGCAGATGTTGGCTAGATATAGGGCCTCCTCGATCGCCGTATCACCGCCGCCTAGAACCGCGACCTCTTTGTTTTTATAGAAAAATCCGTCGCAAGTCGCGCACGTGCTCACGCCTCTGCCGAAAAACTCGTCCTCGCCCGCAAAGCCTGCGCGGCGCGGAGTGGAGCCGGTGGCTACGATGACTGCTTTGGCGTGCTCTTCTTTGCCGCCTTCAAGCTTGACCGTGAAGCTGCCGTCGGCGTTTTTTACCACGCGCTCGACGCCCGCCATCTCATGCTTTAGGCCAAAATGTGTGCACTGTGCGACCCACGTGCTCATGAAGTCTATGCCGCTCTCGCCGGGCGCTTTTTGGCCGGGATAGTTTTCTATCTCAGAGCTGCTCGTGATCTGGCCGCCTGGCATACCTTTTTCAAACATTACGACGTTTTTGAGTCCGCCGCGAGTGGCGTAAAGTCCCGCGCTAAGTCCTGCAGGACCGCCTCCGATGATTGCTAAATCTAACATATTTCTTCCTTTTAAATTTTATTTATTTTCGAATCTTGTTTATAAACGCCGCCCTTTTGCACCTTTAGCTCCACGCTGGCGGGCAAAGACGTGATATTTAGGACGTGCATCAGCTTTAAAATCGTATTTATATCCGACGCGACGAAATTTATATTTCCTTCGCTAGGCGCGCGTTTTTGGAGTAAATCCACGGCGACGATTTTTAAATCCTTAGTTGAAGTTTTTAAAATTTCCTTCCAATTTGATTGGTTGGAGCTAAAAACCACGAGTAAAAATTTATCGTCCTGCGGCGCAAAAATTTGAGCCTGTTCGTAAAAAACCAGCTCGCTAAAATTTACGAATTTATACTGAGAAAATCTGTAATTATTGTAAGCAAATACGCCTGCTACCAGCGCTGCACCGATAAAAGACGCAAAAACGGAGGTGAGAGGAAGCAGGCTTCCTCCTCGTCTAAAAACCATTAAAGAAACGAATTTATCTTATCGGCAATGGCTTGTTTTGATTGTGCACCGACCATTTGCTCTACGACTTCGCCGTTTTTGAAAAATAGAAGCGTAGGGATCGAGCGGATGCCAAATTCTACAGCTAGATCTTGCACCTCGTCAGTGTTTACTTTGCAAATTTTAGCTTTGCCCTCAAACTCCTCAGCTAGCTCGTCGATAACCGGAGCAAGCATACGGCAAGGTCCGCACCAAGGTGCCCAAAAATCTACTAGCGCGACACCCTCTTTAACGACGTCAAAATTCGCAGTCGTTAGTTCTATGTATTTTCCCATTTTATTCTCCTTTTTTAAAGATAGTTGTAATTATACACGAAAGTATTTAAATTTTAGCTAAATAAGAATTTTTACAAACTAATATTTTCTATCCACTTTATTTCGCCCTTTTTTATCGCGATCAAATCGACCTGAAAATCGGCATTCGCGCCGTTTTGTAACAGATAAAAATCGATAGTTTTTAAAATTTTATTAAATTTAGCGGGCGTGAGGCGATACTCGGCCTCATAGTCGCCCTGCGTAGCTTTGATTTCAACGAAGCGCAAGATGCCGTCTTTTTTAGCGATAACGTCAATTTCGCCGAATTTGGAGCTGAAATTTCTAGCGAGTATCTCGCAGCCGTTTTTTAGCAAAAACTCGCAAGCCAGATCCTCCGAGCTCTTGCCGAAAAGATACGCCCTAAGCCCCAAATTTTACTCTTCTATCCTCATCATAAAAGGTTTTTCTTTTACGAACTCTTGCTCTTGTAAAATTTCCATAGTGCGCCTCACGTCCTTTTCCACGCTCGTGTGCGTCGTGAAAAATAGCGTCGCATACGGACTTTCGTCCTTTGGCTTTTGCAGCAGGCTATCGATAGAGAGGTTGTTTTCGCTCATTAAATTCGTGATTTTAGCTAGCACGCCGACTTTATCCTCGACCCTGAGTCTAAAATAATATTTCGTGCGAATTTCGCTCGGATCTAGAAGCCCCAGCGCATTTATCTCAAACGGCGCTTTGTAGCCTAGCATCGGTGATTTGCCGTCTCTGGCGATGTCGATGAGGTCGCTGATAACCGAGCTCGCCGTCGCAGGACCGCCCGCGCCCGGACCGTAAAATATCGTCTCGCCGACCGCGTCGCCCACTACGCTCACGGCATTTGTCACGCCGCCCGTTTTAGCTATCATTTTATCTTTTGGTACGAGTGCGGGATGTACGCGCAGCTCGACCTTGTCGCCCGTTTTTTTTGCGATAGCGAGCAGTTTGATGATGTACTCGAAGTCGTTAGCGAAAAAAATATCCTCGGGCGTGATGCCTTCGATGCCTTCTATTAGGATGTCTTCGGGGTTGCCGTGCACGCCGTATGCGATGCTGGCTAGGATCAGTAGCTTATGCGCCGCGTCGAAGCCTCCGACGTCAAATGTCGGATCGGCCTCGGCATATCCTAGCTCCTGGGCTTTTTTTAGCGCGTCCGCGAAATTTGACCCCTTGCTCATCATCGAGGTTAAGATGTAGTTGCTCGTGCCATTTAAGATCCCGTTGATGCTTACGATGTGGTTTGCGCTAAGGCCCTCGCGAAGGGCTCTGATGATAGGTATGCCGCCCGCGACGCTAGCCTCGAAGCCAAAGGGCGTGTTTTGCGCCAAATTTTGCAAGGCGTAGCGATGATAGGCCAGTAGCGCTTTGTTTGCCGTTACGACGGCTTTTTTGTGCTCTAAAATTTTGCTAACGACCCTAAAAGGCTCCTCGACGCCGCCCATAAGCTCGACGAAAACGTCGATATCCTCGCGCTCCAGGACGCCGTCTATATCGTCCGTGAGTGGGATGGCGACGTCTCTTTTTTTGTTTAAATTTCTAACGACGCCGATAACCGGAACTATCTCCTCGCCGCATCTCGCTGTGATTAGTTTTTTGTTTTGGAGTAAAATTTTAGCTACGGCTTCTCCGACCGTGCCGACGCCTAAAATGGCTATATTCATGCAAATTCTTTCAGATATTTCTTGATGTTTCGCGCCGCTTGGCGGATGCGATTTTCATTCTCGATGAGAGCAAGGCGCACATAGTCGTTGCCGCCCTCGCCAAAGCCGATACCCGGACTCACCGCAACGCTTGCTTTAGTAAGCAGCTGTTTAGAAAACTCGAGACTGCCGATGTTTCCGACTTGCGGCGGGATTTTCGCCCAGATAAACATACTCGAGCTTGGCTTATGCATCTGCCAGCCGGCACTTGCAAAGGCTTCTAGCATCACGTCGCGGCGTTTTTCGTAAATTTGACGGATATCCTCGACGCAGCTTTGATCGCCGTCTAGCGCGACGGTGGCGGAGACTTGGATCGGGGTAAACATACCGTAATCAACCCATGATTTTATCTTTTTAAGAGCGGCGCAAAGGCGCTTGTTTCCGCATAAAAATCCGACTCGCCAGCCCGCCATATTGTAGCTTTTTGATAGCGTATAGCACTCGACGGCGACGTCTTTTGCGCCTTCTACTTCAAATATGCTCGGCGTCTTATATCCGTCAAAGGTAAGGTCTGCGTAGGCGATGTCCGAGATCACGTAAAAGCGCTCTTGTTTACTCATCGCGACTAATCGCTCATAAAAGCTCTTTTGCACGGTTACGGTTGTTGGGTTGTGCGGAAAATTTACGACGACGTATTTAGGTTTCGGCGAGCTTGAACGGATCGTGTGAAGCAGGTCTTCGAAAAATTTATTTTCGTCAAGTTCAAATTTGTCGTTGTACTTTAGCGGCATCTTCGCCACGCTACCGCCGGCGAATAAAAACGCCTGCGTGTGGATAGGATAAGCAGGATCGGGCACTACGGCTACGTCGCCAGGATTTACTATCGCTTGAGCTAGATGCACGAAGCCCTCTTTGCTGCCCATAACGGCGACGGCCTCGGTGTCGGGGTCTAAATTTACGCCGTATTTGCGCTTGTACCAGTTACAGATGGCTAGACGGAGTTTGTAGATACCCGCGCTTGCCGAGTAGCCGTGAGTTTTGTCTTTTTGCGCGCTTTCGCAGAGTTTATCGACGATGTGCTGAGGCGTGCGACCCTCCGGATTTCCCATGGAAAAGTCGATGATATCCTCGCCTGCTCGGCGTGCGGCCATTTTTATGGCATTTACCTCGGCAAATACGTAGTTTGGAAGTCTTTCAATCGTATTAAATCTAATCTCGTCAAACATAAATTTTTCCTTATTCTAGGTAGATTTTGAGCCCTCGTTTGATATTTTCTAGACTGACCGCATCGTCGATCATCAGATATTTTGCGTTTTGCGGAAAGGAAACCTTTAGGCTATTTATAGCCTTGTCGCTTCGTTTTTCCTCGAGTAAATTTAAATTTTTATCCAAAATTCTCACGATAGCCGACCAGCGATCCTCCCCGTCTGCGCCTATGGCGGCGACTTTTGCGCCGCTAACGTCGATGAGATAGGGCTCAAGCGGCTTTGAGAGCTGAACCTGCTGCGAAAACGGTACCGGGGTTTGATTGATCGACGAATTTGACGCATCGATAACGTACTCGTAAGATAGCTCGCCGGGTCTGTTTATATCTGTTATCTCGGTACCGCTTTCTTTAAAGGCAGAGTATAGCGAGCCTGGATCAGGGATAAATTTAGTATCTACGGTCACTCCCCAAGTAGCGCCGCCGGCATTAGAAAATTCGCTCGTTAAGATGTCGTTATAGCCTAGTCCGTTTAGGGCGTCTTTGGCGATTTTTATAAGAAGCAAAGGGTTGTTTTGGCGCGAGATAAATTTGATATTTACCTTAACGTTTTGCTTGTAGGATAGGCGCAGGAGCGAATTTGATTTTAGGACGTTTGAAATTTTAGCGATATCTGGCTTGCCGTTTGCGTTTAGATATGCTGAGCCGTCGCCAAAGAGTTGATTCACTTTCGCGCTATTTTGACCCAGCAGGCCGCCTGCTATATCTGCCACGCTGCCCCCAAAACAAAGTACCGCGCTAAGGGCTAAAAGTTGGAGCTTTTTTACCACGATTTGCCCTTATTGAGAGCTACGAATTCGTCGTATGTGAGCGGCGTAACTTTATCCTTTTCGACCAAAAATCGCTTTGGATTATCGCCGCTAAATTTGATGTTTTGATCGCCGATTTCCAAATTTATTTCTCCGTGGCCGGTAACGACGAGTTGCTTTTTACCTATCTCGATAGCGACCGGATTTGAAGCGTTTAGCGAGCGTTTTTTATTGTCATCTAGGTTTATCACCCCAAGCCAAACTTTTCTGCGCGGAACGACTTTTATCTCGCTAAGTCCGTTTAGCTGATAAACGTCGCCGCTTTTAGGTGTTACTTGGACTGCGGCGGATGAATTTTCGTCACTCAAATTTGAAACTTGCTCATTTTGCAAATTTTTACTAACGTTTTGCTCTGCTGGTTTTGATTGCGTGCTAGTAGAAACCGTCACGTTAAACTCAGGTAGAGGCGAAGGTTGCTCTGCTTGTGTAACAGTAAAATTTGAAGCGTTTTCTTCGATTTTGTTCAACTCATCTTCTTTTTTCGGCGTAGAGGATATGCTGACCGTGATATTTGCATCTTTTATAGAGTCTAAATTTTTAGTCGCTTGTTGCACTACGTTTGTATCGGAGTAAGTCACGCTTTTATTTTTGTCTTCAAAGAGGCTTGAAAGATTACCGATATATTTTTGAGGCTCGAAAAAATATACTAATGCGCCGATTGCGCAAATGGTAACGATGCCGCTTAGCATACCGCCGTAAGATGATTTTTCGCTTGCGGTATAGGCCGGTATTTTAGGCGATATGGTTATGGTTTTATGCTTTAGCTCGCTCTCGTGCTCGGCCATAAAAGCATCATACTCGCTCATCCATTGCGTAAAGTCTATATTTAGCTCGCGCTCTAGAATTTTAATAAAGCCTTTAACGTTAAAACGCGCTAATTTTTCAAAATTTTTATCGGCGATATAGCCTAGGTATTCCGCTTCGATATGAGTTCTTCTAGCGACTTCGCTAAGCCCCAGTTCTTTTAGCAAACTTATGTCATTCATTTATAATCCTATCGCAAAGTATGGCAAACGCAGCCGAGACGTTTAGGCTGTCCCAGTCGTTTTTCATTTTTATTCCTATTATTTCATCGCTTTTGGCGAGGGCTTTTT
This sequence comes from uncultured Campylobacter sp., assembly GCA_963515575.1. Classification (GTDB taxonomy): domain Bacteria; phylum Campylobacterota; class Campylobacteria; order Campylobacterales; family Campylobacteraceae; genus Campylobacter_A. The sequence goes on along the minus strand of CAUPYN010000006.1, from coordinate 6,981 downwards.
TGTGCAAACCTGCGCCCTCGCTACCCATCACGAGCGCTACTTTTTGGCTAAATTTGACCTCGTGGGCATTTTTGCCGCCGCTTGCCGTGGCGTAAATTTTAAAACCGACCTGTTTTAGCTCGTTTAGCAAGCTAAGTCCGTCTTCAACAAGAGCGATATTTGCCTCGTAAGCCGCTGCACTACTAGCTCGCAGGACGCCTTCCATCACTAAATTTTTAGCGACGACTACGACTCCTCCGCAGCCGAGCGCATGCGCTGTTCTAACTATAGCGCCGATGTTTCCGACGTCGCTAAGTCCGTATAAAACCGCTATAAAATCTTGTTTTTTTATCTCGTCAATACTCTTAAACTCAAACTCTTCGACCTCGGCTAAAAAACCTTGATGATTGCCGCCGTGCGCGAGAGCTTGAGCTTTTTGATTATCCACGCGTTTTATCGGCGCACCGACGCCTACGATCTGCGAAAATAGCGCCTTATCGCACTCCTTGGCGAGATAGATCGTTTTGACATTTTTTTTATAGTTTTTTATGATGTGCAAAAATAGCTGTTTACCGTATATTATCATCGCCTGATAATAGCTAAAAATCGGTAAAATTTAGCTAAATTTTTAGATAATTTCGTCCTTTGCTAAGTCTGTATACAATTTTATCGAGCAAGTTCGGAGTAAATTTCCTTAACGTTTTTGCCCGTGATTTTTGCTAGGAGTTTTGCCTTGGCTTTAGGCGAAATCTCAAGTTCTAAAATATCGTTTTGAGTTATTTTTTCTGAGGTAAAATTTGGATTTTTTTGTACTACGAGGCACCACTCGCCGCTTAAATTCGCCTCTTGAAGCTTTTGCGCGAGTTCGCTTGCCGTGGCTCTAAATTTGGTTTCAAATCTTTTCGTCGCCTCTTTTATGGCAAAAACTTCTCTATCCGGCTCAAGTTTGGCAAAATCCAAAATGAGCGCAAGTATGCGTTTTGGGCTTTCGTAAACGACTGCCGGAAATGGCGAATTTAGCGCATTTTGGATGGCTGTGGCTCGCTCTTTGCCGTTGTTTGGCAAAAATCCTAAAAAGCAAAATTCTTTCTCGCAAAGACCGCTTGCGACGACGGCTAAGAGCGCAGCGTTTGAGCCGCTCAATACTTCATACGCGATACCGTTTTTTATCGCAAAATTTACGAGCGCGGCTCCAGGATCGCTGATGCCGGGCATTCCCGCATCGCTTAAAAATGCGACGTTTTTATCAAAAACCTCAAGCTTGATTTTGGATAGAATTTCGTCTTCGTTATGCGTGTGTAGCGGGATAAATTTTTGGATATTTATATTTGCGTCAAAACGCGTATTTAGCAGGTTTATGAGGGATTTTGCGACTCTAGTATCTTCACAAAAGAGTATCTCGCATTCGCGTAAAACGCTCAAAGCGCGAAGCGAGATATCGCTTAAATTTCCTATCGGCGTAGGAACGAAATATAGCAAAGGATTATTTTAAGTTATATTTTTTCTTAAATTTATCGACGCGGCCCGCGCTATCTACGATCTTTTCGCTGCCCGTAAAAAACGGATGGCACTCTGAGCAGATGTCCACTCTGATCTCGCTTTTGTTTGACTTCGTAGTGAAGGTGTTGCCGCAAGCGCAAGTTACTTTGCACTCAACAAATTCCGGATGAATTTCTTTTTTCATCATTTTATCCTTTTATCGTCTGATTTTTTAATTTTCATTTAAAGTAAGGCGAGATTATACAAAAAACTTCGTAAAAAATCAAATTTAAATCAAAATTTTAGCCGCTATGCCTAAAATCGCCGTTTGCGAACGCAAAATATTTTTTGCTCTCAGCCCGTATTTTTTCGCGACCGTCTCTCGTTCGCTCCTACTAAATCCTCCTTCGGGGCCGATTGCTAAAATTTCCTTGCCCGCATAGCCCTCTAGATTTTCGCCTTCAAAGTCGATAAGCGCGACGTTTGGATAAAATTTGGCTAGCTCGTCCAGATTTTTGTAAATTTCAAATTTCATCAAATCGTTTCGCCCGCACTGCTCGCACGAGCTTATCAAAATGCGCTCTAGGCGTGAAAAATCGAGCTTAAAGTTTTTTTGCGAAAACTCGCCGTAAAAAAAGACGATTTTAGCTACGCCCATTTCGTTTAGGCTAGGTAGCGTTTTTTCGATCGTTTTTGGATCGACGACGGCCCAGGCTAGCGTTAGATCGCTATTTCGCGCTTCCACGTCGTGCGAAAATATCAAATTTAGCTCCGCACCTCTTTTATCTAAATTTACGATTTCATAGATGTGATTTTGTCCGTCGGTCAAATTTCGCACGTCGATGCGCTCGCCTGCCTTTGCACGCCGCGCCTTTAGGTGCAAAAACTCCTCTCCATCAAGCCTTATTTGCTCGTTTTTTGCCTCTTTTGAATATAAAAATTTCATCTCACCCCGCTTGCAATTAGTATCAAAACAAAATCAGCCGCAATTTTTAGGCGCATTTTGGCTCTAAAAGCGGCAAAATTTTTAGTTTTCATTGCCTTTTTTAGCTGCTTAAACTCCATTGCTCCAAGCCCGATAAGCAGCATCCAAACCGCGATCATAACAAGAGCTTTGAGGCCCAGATAAAAGTAAAAAACGCTCATCAAAAGCAGCCCTGTAAGCATCATCGCGGCCAAAAACGAGTAGTAGGTGGGCAAAAATAGCCTGATGCGTTTAGCGTAGGCTGGCGAATTTATACCGAAATTTATCAGGCAAAAGTGCGCCGCGACAAGTGCCAAAAGCATAAAGGCAAGCCCGATATGTATAGAGCGCGCTAGCTCGTAGAGCTCTGATAGATGTTCGTTAAATTTCATTTTTCGGGCACCGGTTCCGGCGGCATATTTTCGTCGATGCTCACGTTTGCGTCGCTTTGTGCGATAGGTACGTCGCTGGGGACGGTTTCGTTTAGATCTAGTTCAGGCGAGCTTTTTTCGTCCTCGCAGCCGCTAAAGATTAGAGCCGTCAGCGTCAAAATCGCAAAAATTTTCCTCATTTGCGCTAGACCTCCTTTGGATTTACTATTTTTTTGCCTAGTTTGATCTTTTCAAACAGCTCGGCGTCCTCCCACTCGGCTCTCACGCCCTCGGAAAAGACGATCTCGTTTAAATTTACCTCGCCCATTTTAGCGTTATACGCATCCTCTCTGAAGCACTGTGCGTAGCCCGTATCAGTCTCGTGGACGATGATGCTGTGAAGCTTCACTTCGCGCTCGCCGTTTTGCATCTGAGTGGCTTTTAAAAGCCCATCTATCATCACGAAAAATATCCTGCAAAACTGCTCTGCGGAGGGGTTTAGCGGGATCTCTACCCAGCGCGCGGAGTGCTTTTTGAGGTCGTTTTTGTACTCGGCTTCGTCGCCGCTAAATATCGTCGTGCAGTGATCAAAGCTATCGATGATGCAACCGATTTCGCGCTTCATCAGGCCAAAATCATACACCATTCCCGCGTTATCGAGGAAATTTGACTCCAGTAAAATTTCAGCCCTGTAAGAGTGCCCGTGGATACTCGTTTTGCAGCGTTTTGAGCTACAAAATCTAACGATATGAGCGTTTTCAAATTTAAACATTTTTCTTATTATCATCTTAGCTCCGTTTATTAAATTTTACCGTTTCGCGCCGTAAAGATGCGGGTAACGCCGCCTAAATTTAGGCTTTAAACCCCTTCTTTTGTGCCCCAAAGCCTGATGTGCAGGCGATCGGAGTAGCTAAAACCGTGTTTGATCGCAAACTGCGCGACGGATAGGGCGTTTTGCTCAATGCTTATTTTATCATAACCTTGCGGCATACAAAAGACTTCCGCGTCGCAAATCTCTAAAATACGCGAAATTTGCGCTATCGCCGAGCCGTCTTCCGCGCTTTTTTTGTCAAGGACGAATTTATAAAAACCGCTCGCGGCGTTTTGTTTTATCGCTTTTAGCGCGGCGGGATTTATGCGCTTAGCTTCGCTCTCGCCGCTATTTTCAAGCTTGACGCTAACGGCGAAACGGCATCTTTTATAAATCTCAAATTTGGCAAAATCCACCTCGATCGTACCGTTTGTTTCAAAATGCGCCTCGTAGCCCTCGCTAGTCGCAAAATTTAAAAAATCTAGCAAAATTTGATTTTTGTGATGTAGCAGCGGCTCGCCGCCAGTGATTACGATGATAGGCTTTTGGCGTAAATTTGCGCTCAAGCTTTGCGTTATTTTTATGAGTTCGTCCGCGCGCAAGATTTTTTGATACGAAAAATGCCCCGTAAAAACCGCGCGGATCGTGTCGCAGCCGGTTATCGTTTCGCCGGTTTTGGGCGAGACGGCGCGCACTCCAAAGCCCGCGCAGTTTAGATTGCAGCCAGCAAAACGCAAAAAAATCGCCAAACGGCCGCTGCTCGCGCCTTCGCCTTGGATGCTTAGGAAACTCTCGACTAGGTTTAAACTCAAATTTTGCCTTTTAATTTTAGTTGATTATAGCAAAATTTAAAGGGTAGTCTTATGGAGTTAGGCGGATTTTACGTCAAATTTGAGCGGGTTTTGCTAGAAAAACGGCGGTAAATTTATGGATAAAAATATAAAAAATCAAGCGCGGTTAAATTTGGTAAAAAGCAGGCTAAATCCACGCCAAATCTAGCGTAAATTTAGCCTTGATTTCAGCCGCCCGTTTGGTAAAAGGCGCGGCTTGAGGTCTCGTTTTGAGCGCCGATCGCCCATTTGTTTTCTTTGGGTTTGTTTTGCAGTACTTGGCGCAGGATCTCGCTAGCGCCCGCGATATCGCCCTTTCTTACAGCGTCTTTTATGCTCATCGCATCCTCGAAGTATAGGCACGGGATGAGATGTCCCTCGGCCGTGAGGCGTATGCGGTTGCAGCTCTCGCAAAAATCGTGTTTGTGCGGGTCGATGACGCCGAATGTATAGCCGTCCTCTAGTCGGTAGATACTAGCTGGGCTGGTCGGGATCTTTTCGGCTGCTTCAAAGCGATATTTTTTTGCGATAACGTCTAAAATTTCAGCCGATTTCATGCCTTTTAGCTCGTCATTTGCGTGGACGTTTTCCATGTATTCGATATAGCGAATTTGACAACCCATAGAGCGTGCAAACTCTAGCAAAGATACTATCTCGTCGTCGTTTACGCCTCTTAGCGCGACGGTGTTTAGCTTGACTTTTAGCCCGGCTTCAAGCGCCGCGTCAAGGCCTGCTAAAACCTCATGCAGGACGCTTTTTTGCGCGAGAAATTTAGCTTTTTCTGTTTTTAGGCTATCAAGCGACATATTTATGCGCTTTAAACCCGCGTTTTTTAGGGCTTTTGCGTAGTGTTTGAGCATAAAGCCGTTTGTCGTGATGGCTAGATCGACATCGGGACTGTGCTCGTTTATCATAGCGATAAATTTGTCCAAGTCCTTGCGAAGTAGCGGTTCACCGCCCGTTATGCGGATCTTTTTTACGCCTTCGTCTAGGCAGACTTTGACAAATAAAAACAGCTCCTCAAAGCTTAGCAAATTTTCCTTCGGCTCCCAGCTAAACGGAGTTTTAGGCATGCAGTATTTGCATCTAAAGTTACATCTTTGCGTGACAGAAATACGCAGATAATCAACAGTTCTTCCGTGTCCGTCTATTAACATTTTTCGCCCTTAATTTTATCAAAAAGATTTATTTTTGATTTGGTTAAAAGGCATTATAGGAAGTTAAGCTTTAAAATTTTTTAAAACTTGCGTATGAAAATAATGTTATTTTTTTATATTTCGCGCCTAGGTTTTAACACTATATCAGCTCCCGTAGTTTTAGCGTCAGCTCGACTTTGCCCACGCCCACGCACAGCTCTTTTGCGATGCTTTCTACGCTTTTGCCTTCGCTATACATCTGCACTATGCGCTTTTCGTCGTCTTCGCCGTTTGGAGCGGTTATCTTGCTAATGCTTTTTGTGCGCTCCTCAAGCGTAAAAAGCCTATCTTGTTGTTGGCTTTGGAAGCTATCTATCGAGTTTTCGATGCTTTGGAGCGTGTTTATTATCGGAGTTATTTTTTGATTTATTTTTTCGTTTAGACGCTGTTCTAGGTTGCTTTCTAGCTGCACTACGTCAAATTCGCCCGGTTCGCTTCGGTCTAAATTCGCGACCTGTTTTTTTACCGCGTGAAGCTCTTGGATGAGTCCTTCTATAGCTTTTTCATATCTTGAAAATTTTCTGGAAACCTCAAGGTCTTTTACGAAAACCAGTACGAAAAGTATCGTCAAAATCAGCCCGAATATCGCAAAAATCATCAAATCGCTATTCATCTTTCATCTCCTTTAGTTCTCTTATCATAGCCCGCTCTCTGGCCGTCACGTAGCCGTTGTAGTCGCTCTCGTCGCTCTCGTTTATACGCGTGATTCTGGCGGTTTTTTCATCTAGCGCTTCAAAAAATATCGCCACGTCTCGCTTCGGAAAAATAGGCATAAAAATGCGTCCGTAGTACCTGGCACCTTTTTTAAATTTAGCCTCTTTTATCCTAAAATTTTCAAAATTTATCCCGTCCAGCACGCTAGATTGCGCAAGCTCGAGTTTTACGAATTTCTCGTTTTTTATATAGGCGTTTAGCTCGTCAAATTTACGGTGAAGCTCAACTAGCAGCGTCAGTATCACCTGATCGCTCTCTTTCGTGTCACCCTTTGCTTTGGCGCGCTTTATCCACGCTCCTAGCGGATCGTCCTCGTTACCGCTTAGCTTGTCGAATTCGCGCAAAAACTCGCTCTCCCGCTCGCCGATTTCCTCAAAAACTATGTCTAAATTTGCCGGAACCAGTCTCATAGGCTAGCCCAAACGAAAACGAAAAAAAGTATGCCAAGATAGCCGTTTAGCGTGAAAAACGCGCGGTCGATCTTGCTAAAATCTCGCCTAACGATGCGGTGTTCGGCAACTAGGATGCCCCCGCAAAGCAAAATGCCTGCGTATGCCGCCGCGCCAAGCCCTCCCGCCCACGCAAAAAGCAGCCAAAAGATCACGGCCGTAGCGTGAAATATCGCCGAGATAAACAT